>JBKJLP010000432.1:0-10365 GCA_046596735.1 Mycobacteriales bacterium
GGGCATGATCGGCCTCTACAAGGCGATCCGTGACTTCAACCCGGACATGCAGAGCTCGTTCCGCGCCTTCGCCGAGCTCTGCGTCACGCGCCAGATCATCACGGCGATCAAGACCGCGACGCGCCAGAAGCACGGCCCGCTCAACAACTACGTCTCGTTCTCCCGGCCGGTCGCCGGTGACGACGACGGCGACCGCGTGCTGGGTGATGTGCTGCCGACCGTCGCGATCAGCGACCCGGCTGATCTGGTGATCTCCGCCGAGCGCATCCGGGCGCTGCAGGCCCACTTCGACGAGGTGCTGTCCGACCTCGAGACCGAAGTGCTGCGGCTCTACGTCGAGGGCAAGAGTTACCAGGAGATTGCCGAGCGACTCCAGCGCCACGTGAAGTCGATCGACAACGCGTTGCAGCGCATTAAGCGCAAGCTCGAAGGCCACTTGCAGGCCCGCAGTGTGGCCGACGCCGGCTGACTTTTTAGGTCGTGCGCTGGTGCGGCTTGAGCGCCCAGTTGATGGCCAGTTCGGACGTGACCAACCCAGACTCGTCGGTCATCGTGACCGCGATCGGAAACTGCACCAACTCACCTGCCTCGACGCCGGCCAGCACGTCGGCGATGGGTCGGCCGAGGACAGCCGTCGCCGTGACCGGCCCCTTCTGCAGCTTGCGGTAGGTGATGGTCGCGCTGGCAGCGAGCGGGGTGACCCGGTCGAGCAGGTCGCCGAACGCCGCCATGACGACCGCGCCGCTGGCCGACTCAGCCAGGGTAAAGATCGCTCCGGCGTGCGGACCGCCGACGTGGTTGTGGAACGCAGCGTCGTCGGACAGGCGGAGCACGGCCCGCTCGGTCTCGACCACGTCGTACTCGAGCCCCAGAGTGCCCACGAACGGCACGAGCAGCGGCATACCGGCCTTGATGTCGTCAGGAGTCACGACGCTGACGCTAGTCGTCCGTCGCGCGCTGCTCGCTAGGCTGAGGCGGCTGCACGCCGGGTTAGCTCAGTTGGTAGAGCACCGCTCTTGTAAAGCGGATGTCGTCGGTTCGATCCCGACACCCGGCTCCACGCGCACGCTTCCGCGGCCCGACTGGTCACCTCGGCCTCGTTCGGAACCGGCGGCGACCCCACACCAGGCCGGCGACCAGGACGGAGCCCAGGACAGCAGCGCCGACAGCGCGGGCGGTCGTCCACCACCCCGGCGGTTGGACGTGGCCCGCGGCCTTACACACGCGCACGTCATCCACCAGGCCGTGCCGCTGGCCCGAGCCAGGGTTGGTGATCGTGTGCCGAAGGACGACCTGGTCGAAGTGCGCCGTCGTCGTCACCGTGCCGCTGAGCAGGGTCCAGTCGGTCGCATGGGCGACAGCCGTCCGGACGACGGGCGCGCTGTGCGCACCTGTGCTGCTGTTGCGCAGCCACACCTCGAACGTGGGCGGGTTGAGCGCAGCTTTGTCGGTCGCGATCTGTGCGCTCACCAGGTAGGTCGACCCGACGCCGGTGCTGGGAGAAAGCGTTCCGAAGAGCTCTTGGATGCCGTAGCCGGGGTAGTTCCTCAGCACGGCGTACTTCGATCCTTGGATCGGCTGGTGCGTCAGTCCGTGCAGAGCCGGATTTACGAGCACGCTCGGCCACGACGACTGCGGAGTCTTCCGGGTCCAATGGGGAACTTCGGTCGTGCCGGCTTCGTAGATCCTCCAGACCGTCCCCGAGGACACGGTGCTGATCCCCACTGCCTCGAAGCCGGGGTTTTGCACGAGGTTTAGTGCGGAGGGCGCGCAGGTCGGGGGCGGGCTGGGTGTGGGTGTCGCGCTCGAGGTTGTGGGCGCCGCGGTCGTCGGGGTGGCGTCCGGGCTCCGCGTCGCCGTCAGGGTCGGCTTGGCTGATGGTGACGCGGTCGGGTCGAAGCTGGCCGTAGAGGTAGGACGCGGCGACTCCGAAGGCGTCCTGGTCGGCGTCGCGGTGGGCGTCCTGGTCGGCGTCGCGGTGGGCGTCGCGGTGGGCGTCCTGGTCGGGTCCGCGGTCGGCGTTGGAGTTGGCGTCGGCGTCGGCTCGGGGGTCCGCGTGGGGGTGGGACCTGCCGCAGCGAAAGCGGGCGCGTCGACGCCGACCGCCATCGGTCCCCACAGCGGGAGGGCCAGCACGCTCAGCGCGATCAGGACTGCCCGCAGCCGGGCGGCCTCCGTTGGCGTCACCTTGCCCTGCGCCATGTCATCGGCTTCCGCAGCGCTCTCCGCTAGCCGGCGAGGCCTGCGAAACGTACACCCACCTAAAGGCCGGCGGGCTGCGATTGCCACCGGCCGTGGGCGGTGCCCGTCGGTCCGGAGCGGAGCAGGTCCAGCCGCGGCTTGGGGCCGTCGGTGCGCCCGGCCGGTGGCATCCGGCTGCCCGCCGCGAACGGCAGGGGCCAGCCGACGCCCGCGCCCGCGTACCCCTGCTCGGCCGCCGCGTGCAGCGTCCAGTGCGGGTCGTACAGGTGCGAGCGGCCGAGGGCGCACAGGTCCGCGCGACCGGCCAGCACCAGGCTGTTCACGTCGTCGTATGACGAGATCGCGCCGACGGCGATCGTTGCCAGCGCGATGCCAGCAAGGGCAAGTTCGTTGCGGATCCGGTCGGCGTAAGGCGTTTGGTAGCTGCGCCCGTAGGCGGGCCGCTCTTCCGACACCACTTGACCGGTCGAGACGTCCACCGCGTCCACGCCGGCGCCGGCAAGCGCGCGGGCAATCACGACCGCTTCGGCCACGTCGTTGCCCCCGTCGTGCCAGTCGGTGGCGGAGATGCGGACAGACATCGGCCGGTCGGCGGGCCAGACCTCGCGCATCGCCTCGACAACCTCCAGAGGAAACCGGAGTCGACCCTCGAGGGTTCCGCCGTACGCGTCCTCTCGCACATTGGTCAGCGGCGACAAGAAGCTGGACAGCAGATAGCCGTGCGCGCAGTGCACCTCGAGCAGGTCGAAGCCGCACCGGGCGCCGCGCACGGCACTCGCGACAAACAGCTCGCGGACCGCGTCCATGTCCTGCCGCGTCAGCTGGCGTGGCACCTGATTGCTTGCGGTGTAGGGAAGCGGAGATGGCGCGACGAGCGGCCAGCCACCGGTGGGGAGTGGTTCGTCCATGCCCTCCCACATCAGCTTGGTGGCGCCCTTGCGACCGGCGTGCCCGAGCTGCAGTCCGATGGCCGCGTCCGACTGCTGGTGCACGAAGTCCACGATCCGCGCGAAAGACTGCTCCTGCTCGTCGTTCCACAGGCCGCTGCAGCCGGGAGTGATCCGCGCCTCCGGACTGACACAGACCATCTCCGTCATCACCAGGCCAGCGCCACCCAGTGCCTTGCTACCCAGGTGCACCAGGTGGAAGTCGCCCGGCACGCCGTCCTTCGCGACGTACATGTCCATCGGCGAGACGACAACGCGGTTGCGTAGTTGCAGCCCTCGCAGGCGAAACGGCTGGAACATCGGCGGCCGCACCTCGCCGCTCGTCGCCGCCGCGAACTCGGCATCCACCGCGGCGACGAACTCCGGGTCGCGCAGCCGGAGGTTGTCGTAGGTGACCCGCCGGCTGCGCGTCATGATGTTGAAGGCGAACTGCAACGGCGACTGGTGGGTGTACTGCCCCAGGTTCTCGAACCATTCCAGGCTCGCCTGCGCCGCGCGCTGGGTGCTCACGACGACCGGTCGCCGCTCCGCTTCGTACGTCGCCAGGGCCGAGAGCACGGCAGGTTCCTCGTGCAGGCAGGCCGCGAGAGCCAGGGCATCCTCCAAGGCGAGTTTGGTGCCAGACCCGATGGAAAAGTGCGCGGTGTGCGCCGCGTCGCCGAGCAGGACAATGTTGCCGGCACTCCACCGGTCGTTGCGCACCGTCGTGAAACTGATCCACTTGCTGTTGTTGGCGTGCACGTCATAGCCGTCAAGGAGATCGGCGAAAATCTCGCGCACCCGGGCTATGGATGCGTGATCGCTTTCTCCGGGAGGCAGCCCGTGCGGGGCGAGTTGATCGAACCCGGCCCGCTGCCAGACGTCGTCGTGCATCTCAACGATGAAGGTGCTGCCCGTCGTGTCGTACGGATAGGCGTGCGCCTGCATCACGCCCCATTCGGTCTCGCGAACGTCGAACGTGAACGCCTCGAAGACCCGGCTGGTCGCGAGCCACATGAACCGGCACCGGCGCTGTTCGCCGCTGGGACCGAACGAGCTCGCTAACTGCGCTCGTACACCTGAGTTGACGCCGTCCGCGGCGACGACGAGGTCATGTGTCTGCGACAGTTCCTCGACCGGCGGAGCATCGCTGCGAAAATGCACCCGTACACCGAGGTCTTGGGCGCGTGCCTGCAGCAGCTGCAGCAGGCGGCGCCGGCTCATCGCCGCGAATCGGTGTCCTCCGGAGGTGATGACCTCGCCTTGGTAGTGCACGTCGATGTCATCCCACCGGGCAAACTCGCGCTCCATGGCCGCAGCGAAGACGGGATCGGCCTCCCTGATCCCGCCGAGCGTCTCGTCGGAGAAGACGACGCCGAAACCGAACGTGTCGTCCGCGTCGTTGCGCTCCCAGACGGTGATGTCGTGCGAGGGATCGAGCTGCTTACACAGGCAGGCTAGGTAGAGCCCGCCTGGGCCGCCGCCGACGACTGCGATGCGCAGACTCATCGCGGCTGCTCTGCAATAGCGTTGCCGCGCAGCCGATAGCGCTGGAGCTTTCCCGTAGCCGTCTTGGGCAGAGCGTCCACGAACTGGACGCTGCGCGGATACTTATACGGCGCCAGGGTCGCCTTGACGTGCGCCTGGATGCGCTGCCCGAGCAGGTCGTCGGGGACCACTCCGGGCACGGGGACCACGAACGCCGTAACCCGCTGACCACGCTCTGCGTCGGCCAGTCCGACGACGGCGCACTCCAGTACGTCAGGGCACTCAAGCACTGCCTGCTCGACCTCGGGACCGGCGATGTTGTAACCGGACGACACGATCATGTCGTCGCTGCGGGCTTGATACCAGAACCAGCCGTCCTCATCGCGGATGTAGGTGTCCCCGGTGATGTTCCAACCGTTCTGCACGTAGACGTCTTGCCGCTCGCCGGACAGGTAGCGGCAACCGGTCGGGCCCTTCACCGCAAGCCGACCGGGCAGCCCGGCTGCCACCTCGTGTCCATCCTCGTCCAAGGTCGTGGCGATATATCCCGGCACGGGTCGTCCGGTCGAGCCCGGGCGGATGTCGTCGTCGGCGCTGGCGATGAAGATGTGCAGCATTTCGGTGGCGCCGATGCCATCGATGAGTTTGAGGCCCGTTGCCTCGTGCACGGCCTCCCACGTCGCCCGAGGTAGCGCTTCGCCTGCGCTGATCAGCCGCCGCATGCCTCGGAGTCGGTCGGCCCTTCCTTCCGCGAGCATGGCGCGGTAGCCGGTCGGGGCCGTGGCGAGGACGGTGACGCCGTGGTCGGCCACCAGATCGGCCAGCTCCGGTGGCGTCGCCTTCTCCACGAGGAACGCGGCCGCCCCGGCCCGCAGGGGGAAGATGGCGCCGCACCCGAGTCCGAACGTGAAGGCCAGCGGCGCCGATGTCGCGAAGACATCGTCCGCCCGCGGCTGCAGGACATGCCGGCTGAAGGTGTCGGCGATGGCGAGGACATCGCGGTGGCCGTGCATCGTCACCTTCGGGCGGCCGGTCGAACCCGAGGTCGGCGCCAGCAAGGCGATGTCGTCGGCAGCGGTGTGTACGTCGTTGAACGTCGTACTCATGGTGGCGGCGCGGGCGGGTAGGTCGTCTGGCCCGTCGCCGATCGTCAGGAGGTGCATTCCCGCCGGCAGCTCGTCCAGGAGCCGCGCGTCGCAGACGGCGACGTCGGGGAGGACGAGCTCGACGAGCTCGGCGAGCTCGCGTCGACGCAGCATGGGCATCGTCAGGACCACGACGCCGCCGGCACGCAGCACCCCCAGCCACACAGCAACGGTCCACGGATTGTTGGGCGCGCGCACGAGGACGCGGTTCCCCGGCTGCAGCCCCACGGTCTCCACCAGAACCCGGGCCACCTGGGCCGACCGGTCCAGCAGCTGACCGTAGGTCCAGGTCTCAGATGGACTGAGGAGCGCTGTCCGGTCGAGACCCGCTTCGGCGCCGCAACGGAGGAGCTCGGTCGCGGCGTTGAGCCTGTCGGGGTAGTCGATCCCGGGCACGGGCAGCAGGTCCGGCCAGAGTTCGCGCGCCGGCAGATTGTCGCTGCAGAAGGTGTCGGTGTGGGCACTCTGTGAGCTGGGCAATGCGATCGTCCGCCGCTCGTCGTCGCCGCTTGTGCTGACGGGGGTCATTCGATCACGCGCCAGCGGCTGGTGAACTCAGCTCTCGTGGATGACCGCGACGCCCTGCACCTCCACGAGTGCTTCGTCATCCCAGAGGCGGGTTACTCCGACAGCCGCCATCGCCGGGTAGCGGTCGCCAACCAGGCGGCGCCAGACGCGGCCGAGCTCGCGTGCCTTGGCCCGGTAGTCGGCGAGGTCCACCGCAAACGTCGTCAGCGTCACGAGGTCGTGTGGTCTACCACCGGCGGCAGCGAGTGCGGCAAGCAGGTTGGCGAGCGCCTTCTCGTACTGCGCGACAAGGTCGCCGGGCGCGACGACGTGCCCGTCCTGGTTCAGCGCCGTCTGCCCAGCGAGCCAGACGGTGCGGCCGCCCTGACTGACGACTGCGTGCGAGAAGCCTGCGGGCGCGGGCAGCTCGGCAGGATTGATGACCTCGTTCATGCCAAGCTCCCGTCTCCGCCGAGGGTGACCGCGGCTCCCGTCATGGCGCCGTTCTCCACACAGGACGAGACGGCAGCGGCGACCTCTTCCGGGGTGACGAGCCGGCCGATCGCCTGCTTGCCCGAGAGCACCGCGCGGGCGTCCGTCTCGTCGCGTCCGGTCGAGGCCGAAATGTGGGCAACGCTGTTGTCGGTCATGGGAGTGTCGACGTAGCCAGGGCAGATCGCGTTGACCGTCACTCCCTTGCGCGCCAGCTCCGCGGCTGCCGAACGCACGAGGCCGAGGACGCCGTGCTTGCTCGCCGTATAGGCGCTGATGTACGGAGAACCCACGAGGCTCGTGATCGACGCGACGACGACGACACGGCCCCAGCCGCGCTCGGCCATGGTCGGCGCCGCACGGCGCAGCAGCCGGAACGGGACGGTGAGGTTGAGCTCCAGCATCCGATCCCACTGCTCGTCTGTGGTGCGCGCCAGCGGAGCGGCCGTGGCCGCGCCGGCGTTAGCGACGAGCACCTCCACCGGTCCCCACCGCTCCTCGACGGCTGCCACGAGTGCCTCGCAGGCGCCGGCCTCGGTGAGGTCCGCAGGCAGCACAACCGTGTCGCCACCGATGGCCTGCTGCACGGCGGCGAGCGCGTCAGGGCGCCGCGCGGTGAGGGCTACGCGGTGCCCCTCGGCCGCGAGTCGCGCGGCGACGGCGGCCCCGATCCCCTGGCTTGCACCCGTCACGAGACAGGTGCGCGGCTCCAGCACGAGCAAGCTCACCGGAAAGGCGAGAAGTCGGGCGGGCGCTTTTCGGCGAACGCACGTGCTCCCTCCGCCGCCTCCTCCGTCTGCGAAAACAGCTCGAGGCCATCGAAGGCGAGGTGGGAGATGCCGCCGAGATGGTCGGTGTCGGCGTTGAAGGAGTGTTTGAGGAAACGCAGTGCGGTGGGGGAGTAAGACGACATCTTCGCGGCCCAGGCCCGCGCCGTCGGCAGCAACTCGTCTGGCTCGACGACCTCGTTGACGAGGCCCCAGCGCTCGGCGGTCACCGCGTCGTACTTGTCGAGGAGGAACCAGATCTGCCGGGCCCGCTTCTCGCCCACTACCCGGGCGAGGTAGGCGGAGCCGAAGCCGGCGTCGAACGACCCGACGCGCGGCCCGGACTGGGCGAAGGTCGCCGTCGAAGCGGCGACCGTGAGGTCGCACAGCACGTGCAGCACGTGGCCTCCGCCGATCGCGATGCCGTTAACGGCCGCGATCACCGGCTTCGGTACGTCCCGGATCATGCGGTGCAGGCGCTCGATCTCGAACGTGCCCCACTCCGTTTCGCCGTAGCCGCCCGTCTCCGCGCGCTCCCGCACGTCCCCGCCAGCGCAGAACGCGCGGTCACCAGCGCCCGTCAGCACAATCGCGCCGACCCGCCGGTCTACCCACGCGTGCTTGAACGCTGACAGCAACTCGTCGACCGTCCGACCGCGGAAAGCGTTCATGCGCTCGGGCCGGTCCATCGTGATGACGGCGCAGGCGTCCTCGACCTCATAGCGGACGTCGGTGAAGTCCTCCAGTGCTGGCACGTGCCCTCCAGGCTCCTGCCAGGGGGACCCGGCTGCCTCGCGATCCTTACGGTCGTCAGCGACGCATGGCAAGCGCGACACCCATGGGTGCTCCGCCCCGAGCCGCTCGAGCCTCAGCTGCGCAGGTCGACCTCTGTCAGGAGGCGCGCTCTGGGCGAGCCGGCTCATCCGGGCGAAGCCTCCGGAGACGCTTCTCGTCCTCTGTCGGCTGGACTTCGGCACTAGCCTTCGGCCGTGACCGACGCGACCGACGCCAAGGGCATCGCGTTCTGCTCGGGTGGGTTGTACTTCCGCGCGTGGCGCAGGGAGGACGTCGAGGCGATGGTGGCCTTGTTCGACACCGATCAGATGAACCGCTGGACGCCACTCGCGTCTCCTTTCACCGTCGAGGTCGCGCGGCAGTACATCGCCGACGCCGGCAAGGCAGCTGGAGTTCTGCAGCTTGCTGTCTTGTTGGCACCGAACACGGCGCCCGTGGGCGAGGTCATCGTCTTTCCCGCGGACGCAGCTGACGAAGTAGAACTGGCTTACGCCATCGGCGCGCACCATCAACGGCAACGCGTGGCGACGCGCGCGGTCTTGGCGGCGCTTGACCTGGCCCGGAGTGGAGGCGCCCGACGCGCTCTGCTGACTATTGCCGAAGGCAACGAAGGCAGCGCCGGCGTCGCAAGAGCCGCCGGATTCACGGCGACGGATGCTCCGCTCCGGGAGAGACGGCGCAAAGGGTTCGTTCTCCAGATGCGTACGTGGGCCTGCGACCTGTAGGCGCGTGCCAGGCTGATACAACGAGGGCAGGCACCCAAACGAGGAGTGGCGTCGTGACGGAGCGAGTCAGGGTCGGCAGCGTGGCGGACTTCGCCGACGGCAAGCTCCGCGAGGTGGATGCGGCGGGCACGTCCGTTGTTGTCGGCCTGGTCGGTGACAAACCGTGCGCGGCGCGCAACCACTGTCCCCACATGGGCTTTCCCCTCAGCAAAGGCCCGGGTGGGGTGACCTTCGCCGACGGACAGATTGTCTGCCCGTGGCACAACTCGAGGTTCGACCTCGCTTCGGGCGAAAACCTCGACTGGACCCCCGGCTTTGCCGGCATCGACATGCCTCGGTGGTCGCGCAAACTCATCGCGCTCGGCCGCAAGCCCGCGCCCCTGACCACCTACACCGTCGCCGTCGAGGGCGACGACGTCTACGTCCAACTCTGACGCCGCCGCCTTCGTAGGATCACGCCAGGCGAGCGAACGCTGCTCGCTCCGCGACGGTCCAGAGCGTGCTGGTCACGAGATAGATGCTCACGGCCAGGGGAAGCACTGCGGCGGTCACGACGGTGCTGTACGGAAGAAGCCTGAGCGCGGGTGGCCCGCCGGGGCCTTGCTGCCGCGCGGTGCAGCGAGCCAGGACGAGCAGCACCACCAGGACGACGCAAAGGCCGGCGGTGGGAGCGCTGAGGAACCCCGCCCCCGCCATCAGCGGCAACCAGTGGGCCGACAGCGTCGTTCCCCACACTGGGGCAGTGGTCACGATGTTGGCCGTCGTACCGATCAACGGCGCGGTTGCCAGGCGAAAACTGCTACCGAGCAAGGGAATCTGGAGCAGCGCTGCGCCTATGCCGGACAGCGGGGCGACGCCAGCCCGTCGCTGCGCCGCTGCGATCTCCTGGACCAGCCGGCTGCGGTCGGCGCCGTAGCGACGTCGGAGTCGGTCGAGTTCCGGGGCGAGCGCGAGGCGGGCCTGCTGGCTCCGCCACGAGCGCAGGGACAGCGGCAGCATCGCCGCGCGCACGGCCAGGGTGAGAACGGCTAGGGCAAGAATGACCTGCACCCCTGGTGCGCCGGGAAGCACTGAGACCAGGAGCAGCAGGACGTCGTACAGGACGTGGACGATCGGGTCGAGCAGGGTGAGCGGTGACATGAGGGGGCTCCCAGAGACGGGCGGACAGGACGGCGGAGAGCGCGCCCTGTCGACCCGGTGAGCCGTGGCTCAAGCAGACAGCGGTGCGCCGGACGTCCGTCCAGGCGCTCGTGCCTGCGTCCGTCCCGGTGCCGTCGGCTGCGACTGGCGTACGACCGGGGGCGCACCGAGTGTTTTG
>JBKJLP010000062.1:0-6619 GCA_046596735.1 Mycobacteriales bacterium
ACCAGCAGGGCTGGGGTCTGAAGTTCCTTGATGTGCACGGCCGGAGCGTACGGCGCCGGCCTAAGGGAAGCGACCACTCCAGAACAGAGAGGCTCCGGCGGCTCCCGCTGCCGCCAGCAAGCCCAGTCCGGTGAGCCACGAGGTCACCTCTCGGCGCGCCTTCGTGTAGCCAACCTGGCGGCCGATGTCGGAGTAGACCCCGTCGAGTTCCTCGCCGGACGAAGCGGTGTAGCCCTTGCCTCCCGTGGCCTCGGCCAGTGCCGACAGCGACGGTGCGTCGACCGGGACAGGGACGCTCTGGCCGCGGACCTCGACGACACCGTCTGGTGTCCCGTACGCGATGGTCGACACGGGGACATCGGCTTGGGCGGCAGCGGCAGCAGCCTCCTGCAAGGGCCGTCCGACGGTGTTGCCGCCGTCGGAGATCAGCACGATACGCGCTGGGGTCGAGGCGCTCGGAGGTGCACCGGGAACGGACGTGATCGCCGAAAGTGCGGCGAACACTGCCTCGCCGATAGCTGTGCCGCCATTGAGTTGCAGGGTGTCCACAGCGTCGCTGACGGTCGCGTGGTCCTGCGTGGGCGGGATCACCACGGTCGCTGCGGCGTTGAAAGAGACCAGGCCGACGTTGAAGGTCTTGGGTAGCCGGTCGATGAACGCCCGTGCCGATGCCTTCGCCGCGGTGAAGCGGTCCGGTGACACGTCGGTGGCCAGCATCGAGGCAGAGGTATCCAGGGCAACGATGATCGTCGCCCGCTCACGGGGGACCGAGACCTGCGCTGTAGGGCGAGCGAAGCCGGTGGTCAACGCCACCAGTGACAGGGCGAGCAAGGCCGCAGGTAAGTGACGGAGCCAACCTGGACGCTTGGGGGCGACGGACGCCAGCAGGTCGAGCGCGGTGAACCGAGCCGCGTAGACCGGACGCCGTCGCTGCAACCAGACGTAGACGCTCACCAGGGCGAGGACGACGATCAGCAGCAAGAGTCGGTACGGAGCAAGGAACTCCAGGCTGCTCATGACGGCACCGCCAGGGGTCGCCCGGCCCCACGCAGCCGGCGACGGGTGGACAGGAAGGTGGCCACGTCGACCAGCCAGTCCCGGTCGGTACGCAAGACGACGTGCCCGGCTCCGGCTCGGCGGACAGCGGCCATGTTGTCCGAGCGACGGGCAGCCGCGGCCGCGGCGTAGCGCTCGCGCAAGCCCTTGCTGCGGGTCTGCACCTCCAGGTGTCGGCCCGTCTCTGGGTCGACCAGTCGCAGCAGGCCGACGTCAGGCAGCGTGAGCTCGCGCGGGTCGAGCACCTCAGCCACGATGACGTCGTGCCGGCCGACCAGCATGCGAAGCGGCCTAGCCCACGTGGGTTCCTGGCCCGCAGGTCCCATCAGGTCGGACAGGACGACGACGAGTCCCCGACGGCGAGGCGGGCTGGCGACGGCGCGCAGTCCGGCCGCGAGGTCGGGGCCAGCGCCGTCGGCTCGTGGCTCGGAGAGGAGCTGGTGTAGAAGAGCGAGTGCCGCGTCGCGTCCGCCGCGCGGAGGAAGCCGCCGCACGCCGTCCGTGCGCAGGACCACCGCACCGACGCGATCACCTGCACCGCCCGTGAGGTGCATCATCGCCGCGGCCATCGCCAGCGCCAGGTCGCGCTTTTCACACGTCACCGTGCCGAACGACATCGAGGCGGTCAGGTCAACCAGCAGCGTGGTTTCCAGCTCGCGGTCAGCGACGGCATCGCGGACGTGGGTCGCGGACGTGCGGGCGGTGACCGACCAGTCGATCCGGCGTACGTCGTCACCGGGCGCATAGAGCCGGGCCTCCGCAGCCTCGGAACCAGGTCCGGTCAGGTAGCCGAGGTGGTCACCGGTGAGCAGTCCGTCGAGGCGACGCGCCACGTCGAAGCGAAGCCGACGCGCTGAGAACTCGGGGGCTAGCGGGACGGCTGTCACGCAGCGCCCTCCTGGAGTTGCGACGGGGCGATCTGTGGCGCGGCCACGACCTGCAACACCCGCTCCACGATGCTCGTGGCCGACACGGCATCGGCAAGCGCCTCGTAGGTGAGCACCAGCCGGTGCGACAGCACATCGACGGCGAGATCGGTGACGTCGCCGGGGAGCACGTAGCTGCGACCGCGCAGCAGTGCCAGGGCGCGGGCACCCTGCACGAGGCCGAGGCTCCCGCGCGGGGACGCGCCGTGGGCGATGAGCGGGGCGAGTTCGGGCGCACCCCACGGTCCAGGATCGCGGGTGGCCATGACCAGGCGTACGGCGTACTCGGCGACCGCGTGGTGGACGAAGGTCGCATCTACCGCTTCCTGCAGACCGAGCAGGTTGTCCAGGGACAGGACCTGCTCGGCGTGCGGCGGGTTCACCGCCATCCGGCGGACGATCTCCATCTCCTCGGCCATGGATGGGTGTCCGACGACGACCTTCATCAGGAACCGGTCGCGTTGGGCCTCGGGCAGCGGGTAGACGCCCTCGCTTTCGATCGGGTTTTGGGTGGCGAGAACGAGGAACGGCTTGGGCAGCGGATAGGTCGTCCCACCGATCGAGACCTGCCGTTCCTGCATGACCTCCAAAAGCGCGGACTGCACCTTGGCGGGCGCGCGGTTGATCTCGTCCGCGAGCACGAGGTTGGCAAACACCGGACCCAGTTCGACGTCGAACGCCTCCTGCGAAGGGCGGTAGATGCGGGTTCCGACGATGTCGGAGGGGACCAGGTCCGGGGTGAACTGCAGCCGGACGCTGGACCCGCCGACAACCGTCGCGAGCGTCTCGACAGCGAGGCTTTTGGCGACACCGGGTACGCCTTCGAGCAGGCAGTGGCCTCGAGCGAGCAGCGCCACCAGGATCCGCTCGATCATGCGGTCCTGGCCGACGACGACCTTTTTGACCTCCATCAGCGCGCGCTCGAGGTCGTCCGCGGGGTCGCTGGTCACGTTCTTACGTACGGGGCTCATGTCGACTATCAGACACCGGCTGCTGTGAGTCCGCCGTGAATACGCGCCCCGCCGGCTACCAGGGAGTGGCGGTGGTGGTGACGACGGTGAGGCGCTGGGTGGCGCGGGTGAGGGCCACGTAGAGCGAGCGCAGGCCGGCGACGTTTTCCGTCGCGATCCGTTCGGGGGAGACGACAAGGCAGCCGTCGAACTCCATCCCCTTGGCCTGCCAGGTGTCCAGAACCATGACGCGGGGGTGGTCAGCAAGCAGGGCCGCCAGGGCCGGGGCGTCGTCGGCGGTGGCGATGACGCCGACGGTGCCGGTGACGTTGTCGAGGAGCTCGGCGGCCGCGTCGCGGACAGCGACGGACAGGTCCGGGACGGTGGTGAGGACCTGGGGGACCTCACCGGTGGAGCGGACTGCCGCGGGTGGAGTGGAGTCCGGGTCGATCAGGGCGAGGACGGTTGCGGCGAGGTCGGCGATTTCGGTGGAGGTGCGGTAGTTGGTCGTGAGCTCGTGGCGGCGCACCGTACGGCGACCAGCGACCGCGACGACGGCATCGGAGGTCTCGGTGGGGTCGGGCCAGACGGACTGGGCCCAGTCGCCAACGACGGTCCAGGTGCCTGAGCGGGCGCGACGTCCAAGGGCGCGCCACTGCATCGGTGACACGTCCTGCGCCTCGTCGACGACGACATGGGCGTAGTCGCGGTGCGCCTCGTCTTGAGTGAAGTCGCGGCGGGTGCGAGTAGTGCGATCCGCGAAGGTCGTGACCTCGCCATAGTCGTCCGGTACCGGGTCATCGTCCTCGGGCTCGGGCGGAGCCGGCGGCTCGCCGAGCAACTCGCTGAGCTCGTCCAGCAGGGTCAGGTCAGCCGGCGTCAGGCCGGTCGCGTCTCGCCAGCTGGCGCGGAGCAGGTCACTTTCGGGGTCGGTGAGCACGCCGCCCGGCAGGCGCAATGCGCCGGATCGGAGACGGTCGAAGACCTCGTCGGCGTTCAGCACGGGCCAGAACGCCTCGAGCGCACGCTCGAAGGCCGTGTCATCCCGCAGGTCGTGCAGGGCCTCCTCGCGCAACTCATCCTTGGCTCGGTCAGCCCAGTCCTGGGCGTCGGCGGCCCGCAGCCAGGCGCGGACCACGAGGTTGACCAGCGCGGTGCGGGCCTGGCCGTTGAGGGAGTTATGGCTCTTGGGGGACCGGTCAAGTTGGGAGCGGCGCGAGGCCTGGTCTCGTCCGCTGACCCGCACCGACTTGCCGCGCAGGACCACATCGGCATCCTGCACCCGGGGCCGCCCAGCCTCGCGGGCCACGCGGGTGAGGAGCTCGGCCATCCGCAACGAACCCTTCACGGCGGCGAGCGCGGCGGAGTCACGCGCCGTAGCAGCGCGGTCGGGCACGAGGGTCTCGAGCGAGACCAGTCGGACGCTGGTCTCACCTAAGGTCGGGAGCACCGAACTCACGTAGTCGACGAACACCGGCGACGGTCCGACGACCAGGACGCCACGGCGGCTGAACAGGTCGCGGTGGGTGTACATCAGGTACGCCACCCGGTGTAGCGCTACGGCAGTCTTGCCCGTTCCGGGACCGCCGGTCACCAGCAGGACGCCGTCGTTAGGGGCGCGTACGGCCTCGTCCTGTTCGCGCTGGATGGTCGCGACGATGTCGCGCATGCGTCCCGTGCGCTCGCGACCCAGGGCCGCGAGGAAGGCCCCGTCGCCCACCACCGTGGTGCCGTCGAGCGCGTCGGCGCCGAGCGGGTCGAGCAATTCGTCCTCGACGGCGATGACGCGGTCGAGGCGAGAGGTAATGGTGCGTCGGCGGACGATGTCATCCGGTTGCGCCGCCGTCGCGCGGTAGAACGCGGCCGCGGCAGGGGCCCGCCAGTCGACGACCAGCGGGTGCTGCTCCTCGGTACGCACACCGACCCGGCCGATGTGGTGAACGACCCCGTCTTGGCGGTCCAGCCGGCCAAAGACCAGGCCTTCACCGGCGGCATCGAGGACAGCGCGTCGGTCGGCGAAGTGCTGCACCGTCACGTCGCGCTCGTAGACGGCCTGGGGTGACGAGCCGCCACCTCGCAGGCCTTCTCTTTCGGCTGCGGCGGTTTCCGCGCGCAGCACGTCGAGTCGAGCCAGCGCCGCATCGAGCACGTGCTGCTCGCGCGCGATCTCGACGCTTTCCTGCTCGTTCACTGCTCTCCTTCGGGCGTTACCGGCCACGCGGCCGGCTGGAACACGTTGCCAGACCCGCGGTGGGGCAGGATCGGCGGGTGACGCAGACCGGGATGACGCTAGGCGTCGAAGAGGAGTACCACCTCGTCGATGCCGAGACAGGCGAGCTCGCTGACATGCCGGAAGTCGTTGACGCGGCGATCGCGCTGCTCGGCGAGGAGGCACAGAGCGAGATCTCCACCTCTCAGCTCGAGATCGCGACGCCGGTCTGCAGTTCGCTGGCCGAGGTGCGCCAGCACCTGTCGCGGATCCGGCACGTCGCCGACGAGGCCGCTCGCCGGGAGGGTTGTCGGATCCTGGCCTCGGGCACGCACCCGAGCGCGACGTGGCGCGAGCAGCGGTTGACGGTGGGAGACCGTTACCGATCGCTGGCCGACCGCTGGGGGCTGTTGGCCCTCCAGCAGCTCATTACCGGTTGTCATGTGCACGTGAACGTCGCCAGCCCTGAGCTCGCGATCCGGGTGATGGACCAGTTGCGCGCGGATCTTCCGGTGCTGCTGGCACTGACCGGGAGCTCGCCCTACTGGGAGGGCGACGACACCGGTTACGCGAGCTATCGCACGCAGTGGTTCGCCCGCTGGCCAGTGACCGGGATGCCCGACGCCTTCGGCGACAAGCGGACGTACGACGCCTTGGTGGCCGATCTCATCGAGACCCAGATGATCGATGATGCCAGCCATCTCTACTGGGACGCCCGCCCGTCGACGAAGTTCCCGACGGTGGAGGTTCGGGTCGCCGACACGTGCCCTTCCTTGGATGACGTCGTCCTGCATGCGGCATTGGCGCGGTCGCTGGTGCGGGTGGCGGCGGTGAAGGCCGAGCGCGAGGAGGGCGGCATTCCAGTGCGCAGCGAGGTGGTCAAGGCGGCCCGCTGGCGTGCGGCGCGGTTCGGACTGGACGACCGGCTGCTCGACATCGACAACCACGTGCTGCGACCGGCTGGGGAGGTCGTGGAGGCCTTGCTGCACAAGCTCCGTCCGGATCTCGAGGATTTGGGCGACTGGGACGAGGTCCGGGCACTGACCGACCAAGTTCTGGCCCGCGGAACCTCCTCCACTCGACAGCGGGCGGTGGCGCGCGCCGCCGACGGCGACCTGGCTGCCGTCACGGCTGCGCTGGTCGAGGAGACGTTGGCGTGAGCGCGTCCACCTGGGACGACGTCTTGGCCGACGCCGTCGGGAGTATGACCGTGACGCACGTCGGCGGTGTCATCACGATTCGCCTGACCCGGCCGGACAAGCACAACGCCATCTCGTTCGCGATGTGGTCCGCACTCGGCCGTCTGATGCCCGCACTCGCTGCGCGGGACGACGTCGACGTTGTCGTGCTCGCCGGAACCGAAGGAGGTCCGTTCAGCGCCGGCGCGGACATCTCGGAGTTCACCACCCTCCGGTCCGACCCGGACGGCGCGCAGGCCTATTCCGAGGCCGTTGCCGCCGGTGAGGGCGCTCTCATCG
>JBKJLP010000207.1:0-3285 GCA_046596735.1 Mycobacteriales bacterium
CACATCCGCTGGTCCCAGGGGTTGTACGTGGGGGTGAAGTGCTTGTCCACGTCGAAGCCGACGGGCAGACGCTTGACCGCGAGCTTGCGCAGAAGTGCCCGCACCCGGGCCGGCTGCTTGCGACACAGGGTGTAGGTCGCCGTACCAAGTTTGATGTTCTTCCACCGGATCGCGCGATAGGCGGTCTCGGCGGACAGGTGTTTGCGCAGGAGGTTGGCGATGGGATCCGCGGCCGGCATGGGCATCAGGTAGGACGGGGAGCGCTGCAACATGGTGACCCGCTGCGCGGCCTGCGCGACGGCCGGGACGATGGTGACCGCGGTCGCGCCGCTGCCGATCACGACGACGCGCTTGTCGGTGGCGTCGAAGTCGGCCGGCCAGTGCTGCGGATGCAGGACGTCGCCGGTGAAGTCGGCCAGGCCGGGCCAGTCGGGGGTGTAGCCCTCGTCGTAACGGTAGTAACCCGAGCACAGGTAGAGAAAGCGGCAGGTCCACAGCTGCGTCTCGCCGGCTTTCTCGGCGGTGACCGTCCACTGACCGGTCTCCTTCGACCAGGCCGCGCCGACGACGCGGGTCGCGTAGCGGATGTGCTGCTCGACGCCGTGCTCCGCTGCGGTCTCGCGGATGTAGTCAAGGATCAACGGGCCGTCAGCGATGGACGGCCCCGCTCCCCAAGGCTTGAAGCGGTAGCCGAGCGTGAACATGTCCGAGTCCGAGCGCACCCCTGGGTAGCGGAACAGATCCCACGTGCCGCCACTGGTGTCGCGGGCCTCAAGGATCGCGTAGGTCGTGCCGGGGGCTTCGGTCTGCAGGTGGCAACCGGCGCCGATGCCGGAGAGCCCGGCGCCGACGATGAGCACGTCGACGGTCGCGGTGTGGAGGGCGCCATCAGTGCGGTCGGTGGTGGTGGTCACGAGGCTCCCAGCGGTCGACGATCTCTCACCCGCAGGATATATGCACACAGTGTGCATGTCTGCACCCTCGCGTGGTTCAGTGCTCTGTCCGCCTTCCTGAGCCACGAGTGGAGTCCCGTCCATGCGCATCGGCATCCCCCGTGAGGTCAAAGACAACGAATATCGCGTGGCGATCACGCCAGCGGGCGTCCACGAGTTCGTGGCCCACGGGCACGCCGTGTCGATCGAGAAGGACGCGGGCGCCGGCTCGTCGATCCTCGATGAGGAGTACGTCGCCGCGGGCGCCACCATCGCGGCTGACGCCGACGATGTGTGGGCCGACGCCGAGCTGGTTTTGAAGGTCAAGGAGCCCGTGGCGGAGGAATACCACCGCATGCGCAAGGACCAGGTGCTGTTCACGTACCTGCACCTGGCCGCCAGCCGGGACTGCACACAAGCCCTGCTGGACGCGGGGACGACGGGCGTCGCCTACGAGACGGTGCAGTTACCTGACTGGTCACTGCCGCTCTTGGCGCCGATGTCCGAGGTGGCCGGCCGAATGGCACCGCAGGTCGGAGCGCACTGTCTGGAGCGCGGGGCGGGTGGCCGCGGCGTGCTGATGGGCGGTGTCTCGGGTGTCTACGCCGCCAAGGTCGTCGTTATCGGCGCGGGGGTCTCCGGAATGAATGCGGCCGCCATCGCCCTCGGTATGCAGGCTGAGGTCCTCCTGCTCGACCGCAATGTCGCCCGGCTCCGCGAGGTGGACCGGATCTACCAGGGCCACATGCAGACTGTCGCCTCCAACACGTACGAGATCGAACGGGCCGTCCTGGATGCTGACCTCGTCATTGGAGCCGTGCTCGTTCCAGGAGCCAAAGCTCCGACGCTGATCAGCGACGAGCTGGTTGCAGCGATGAAGCCGGGAGCGGTGCTGGTGGATATCTCGGTCGACCAGGGCGGGTGCTTCGAGTCGACGCGACCGACGACGCACAGCAACCCGACGTTCGAGGTCAACGGTTGCCTGTTCTACTGCGTCGCCAACATGCCCGGAGCGGTTCCGCACACCTCGACGTACGCCCTCACCAACGTCACGCTGCCCTACGCCGTGGAGATCGCCGACCGCGGGCTGCGCGACGCTGTGCGCCGCGACCCCGCGCTCGCGCCCGGCGTCAACATCCTGGGCGGCCAGGTCGTCTACGGCCCGGTCGCCGAGGCCCACGGCATGCCCCTCGTCGCTCTCGACCAGGTCCTCGTCTGACGACCGTGCCGACGCCTGCGGACCGAACCGTCCAGGCCTACCTGGACCATCTCGCGGTCGAGCGGGGGTTGGCGACCAACACGCTGCTGTCCTACCGGCGCGACCTGCTTCGCTATGCCGCGGCCCTGCGGGCGCGGGACCTCACCGACCTCGCCGCCGTACGAGAAAGCGATGTCGCGGAGTTCCTGGCCGGGCTGCGGGAAGGCGACGACACCCACCTCGCGCTGTCGTCGAGCTCCGCCGGTAGGGCTCTCGTCGCGGTCCGTGGGCTGCACCGCTTTGCCCATCGCGAAGGACTCACCGCCGACGACCCAGCCCGCGAGGTCAAGCCGCCGGCACCGGCTCGTCGGCTGCCCAAGGCCATCACCGTCGAGGAAGTGGAGCGTTTGCTCGAGGCCGCCGGGGCCGCCGATACGCCGCTGGCGATCCGGGACCGAGCGCTGCTCGAGACGCTCTACGGGACCGGAGCGCGGATCTCCGAAGCCGTCGGGCTGGTGGTCGATGACGTGGACCGGGGGACCGGGCTCGTGCGGCTGGACGGCAAGGGCGGCAAGCAGCGGATCGTGCCGGTGGGTTCGTACGCCCAACGGGCTCTGGAGGCCTACCTCGTACGCGCCCGACCGGTGCTGTCCGCCTCGGGACGCGGGGGGGCAGCGTTGTTTCTCAACGCCCGCGGTGGGCGGCTGTCGCGACAGAGCGCGTGGTCGGTGCTGCGCGCTGCAGCCGAGCGAGCCGGACTGGTCAGCGACGTCTCGCCGCACACGTTGCGGCACTCGTTTGCCACACACCTGCTCGACGGCGGCGCCGACGTGCGGGTGGTGCAGGAGCTGCTGGGTCACGCCTCGGTGACGACGACGCAGGTGTACACGCTGGTCACCGTCGACCGGCTGCGCGAGGTCTACGCGACCGCGCACCCACGGGCCCGCTGACGCTTGCCCACAGGGTTGTCCACAGCCTGTGGGTGGTTCTCCACAGATCGGCGCGTGGCTTTCCCCAGTTCTCGGCCGGCCTACACCTGACGTGGCCCAGCGAGGCAGCAGCGTCGGCGTGCCGGAGCGGCGGGCGAGCCGTGGCTGGTCTGTGGGTCGGGCGGGGTGGGCTGGTGACAGGGGTCAGAAGCCCTGGGGTTGTCGG
>JBKJLP010000211.1:0-2796 GCA_046596735.1 Mycobacteriales bacterium
GTCGACTTCGACCTCCACGGTTGGCGTGACCTTGAGATGGACGACGTGCGACCGGGGGTCCTCGTTGAGCAGCACCCCGGGGTTGAGCACCTGGTGGCGGTCGCACAGGCGTTTGACCTCGAGCATCACTTCGTAGAGCTCATCGCCGTATTGTCGGCGCACGAAGGGCGCCATGATGCGGCCCGTTCCGTGCTCAGCCTTGAGAGTTCCGCCCTTACCGAGCACCAGCCCAACGAGGGCCTCGGTGAAGTCGACGTACCTGTCGAGGTCGGCGAAGCTCTCGTTGAGCAGGAAGTGGATATTGCCTTCCTTGGCATGACCGAAAATGACGGTCGCGGCATAGCCGTGGCGACCGAACATTCCCGTCAGCTGCTCGCAGGTGTCCGCCAGTTCCGGGACCGGCACCGCGATGTCCTCCAGCAAGGCCGTTGTCCCTGCCGGCCTGGCACCGGCCACAGCGGCGTACAGGCCCTTCCGGATGTCCCACAGTCCGGCCCGTCTGGCCGGGTCGACTGACAGCAGACCAGGGCGCTCCAGCAGCAGTCGGGCCAGCACCGGCTCGGCCGTCGCCCGCTGATCGTCCAGTTGCTCGGGCGTCGCTGCCTGGAGCTCCACAAGCAGG
This sequence comes from Mycobacteriales bacterium, assembly GCA_046596735.1. GTDB lineage: Bacteria > Actinomycetota > Actinomycetes > Mycobacteriales > SCTD01 > RYN-124. The sequence continues at coordinate 623 of JBKJLP010000211.1, forward strand.
GCGGCATGCTCGACGACGCTGATCTCTCGCAGATCGGTGCCGGCTTTGGCGTCGGTCTGCGCAACGCGCAACGATGTCGCGTCCAGCAACTCGATCGTGGTGAAGCCGGTGTCGACCAAGGACGGGAGTGCGTCGTTGGCGGCCCGCAACGTCGGGAAGACCAAGAGCCCAGTGGCCGCGCAGGGATGCAGCGGCACGGTGTGAAAAGTGGCCTCTGCGACGAACGCCAGCGTGCCCTCGCTGCCGATGATGAGGTGCGTGAGGATGTCGACCGGGCGGGTGTGATCGATGAAGGAGTTCACGCCATAACCCATGGTGTTCTTCAGGGCGAACTGGCGTGTGATCGTCTCCTTCGATGCCGGGTTGGCGCGGACCCGGTCGCGAAGCCGTGCGAGCCCGGTGTGCAGCTCGGGCTCGAGCGCTCGCAGTCGCTCGTCGGCATCGGGTGCGGCGCTGTCGATGGTCGTGCCGCTCGGCAGCACCAGCACCATCGAGTCGAGGGTCCGGTAGGCGGTGAACTCCGTGCCGCACGTGATGCCGCTTGAGTTGTTAGCGACCACCCCACCGATCGTGCAAGCCGCCTCGCTCGCCGGATCCGGCCCGATCCTTCTCCCGTACGACGCAAGGCGGGCGTTGACCTGACGCACCGTCGCTCCAGGCTGGACCTTGACGCGCAATCCGTTGTCGAGCACCTCGATCGCGCGGAAGTGGCGCCGGGTGTCGACCAGCACGCCACTCGAGACGGCTTGGCCAGACAGGCTGGTCCCGCCCGAGCGAAAGGTCAACTTCAGACCGTGTTCGTGGCTGCCACGGAGCAGGGCGGCGAGCTGGCTGGCGTTGCGTGGGCTGACGACGACTTCCGGGGTCATGAGGTAGTGCGAGGCGTCGTGCGCCATGGCCAGTCGGTCTGAGGAGCGCGACCGGACCTCACCGGGCACCAGGCCTTCGAGGGTGGTCAGCAGGCCAGCGCGGGGCGCACCGAGTCCGGCATCGGACGAGAGGGCCCTCGAGCGGCGCGGCACAGTGGTATACCATAGCGCCCCCTTTGCGGTCAGCCGCGCAGACATGGTCAGGAGAGCCTCGTGCAGCTCATGCGCATCGGACCCGCAGGGGGCGAGAAACCGGTCGTCAGGATTGACGATGTGAGTTACGTCGACGTGTCCGATGTCGTCGTTGACTTCAACGAGGCCTTTTTCGGTGCCGGCCTGGAGCCGCTGAGGAGCGTTGTCGCAGAGCGGACGGCCGCCGGCCAGATCACCGCCTTCGGCGGGGAGCGAGTCGGTGCGCCCATTGGGCGTCCGCATCAGCTGCTGTGCATCGGCCTCAACTACAGCGACCATGCGGCTGAGTCGGGGATGCCTCTGCCGGCTGAGCCGATTGTGTTCAATAAGTCGCCCAACACCTTGATCGGCCCCCATGATCGGGTGCACATCCCGCGGACCTCTCAGAAGTGCGACTGGGAGGTTGAGCTAGGGATCGTGATCGGAAAGCGGGCGCAGTACCTCGAGGACGAGGCGGCCGCCCTCGACGCCATCGCCGGCTACGTCCTGGTCAATGACGTGAGTGAAAGGGCTTTCCAGCTCGAGCGCGGTGGTCAGTGGGTCAAGGGGAAGTCGGCTCAGACCTTCAACCCCTGCGGTCCGTGGCTGGCAACCGCCGACGAGATTGAGGACGTGGGAACGCTCGGGCTGTGGCTCGATGTCAACGGCGAGAGGCGTCAGACCGGCAGCACGGCCAACATGCTCTTCGGGCCGGCCTTCATCGTCCATCACCTGAGCCAGTTCATGGTCCTGGAGCCTGGCGACCTCATCAACACCGGCACCCCAGCGGGTGTGGGCATGGGTTTTGATCCGCCGGTATATCTGGCGCCGGGCGATGTGATGGAACTCGGCATCGACGGCCTCGGAGCGCAACGCCAAGACGTGATCGCCGCGCCATGAGCGACTTCGCCGGCCTGGTGGCCATGGTCACGGGGGGAGCCAGCGGCATCGGCGCGGCGGTCGCCGCGACACTGGTCGACCGGGGCGCGCGGGTCGCAGTGCTCGATCGCGACCTCGCGACAGCAGCGGCCGTCACCTTGAGCCTGCCGTGCGACGTGACCGACGCGAGCGGAGTCGAAGCTGCCGTCGCCGCCGTCGCTGCGGAGCTCGGTGCGATCGACGTGCTGATCAACA
>JBKJLP010000499.1:0-3660 GCA_046596735.1 Mycobacteriales bacterium
GGGTTCAGCGCGATGGTGTTCGCGGCCGCTGTGCTCAACCACAACAGCAGCGTCCTCACCGATCTCGCCATCCTGCTCGGGACCGGTCTGGTCCTCGCCGTCATGGGGCTCTTCGACGACATTCGCGGCGGGATCTCGCAGTGGCTTCGCGTCATCGTCGAGGTCGCCGCAGGCGTCGTGGTCTACCAGTCCGGGTCGGGAGCCCTGCTCGGCGGACCTGCCTGGATCGACCTCGGCGTCACCGTCCTGTGGGTCGTCGGCGTCACCAACGCGTTCAACCTGCTCGACAACATGGACGGGTTGTCGGCCGGCGTGGCGGCCATCGCGGCTGCCGCCTTCGGGCTCCTGGCCGCGTTGCACGGCCAATACCTTGTCGCCGCGCTCGCAGCCGGAACGGCCGGCTGCGCCACCGGATTTCTGCGGCACAACTTCCATCCAGCCCGCATCTACATGGGCGACGCGGGGAGCCTTTTCCTCGGCTATCTGCTCGCGGTGCTTGGCCTGAAGATCACGCTGCTGGGGACCCCGCCTCTCGTTGCGGTCTTCGTACCGATTCTTGTGTTGGGGGTGCCGATCTTCGACACCACCCTGGTGACTTGGCAGCGCCTCCTCCACCGCCGCAGCCCGATGCAGGGCGGTCGTGACCACAGCAGCCACCGACTCGTGTGGGTCGGCATCCCCGTGCCCGTCGCGGTCTGCCTGCTCTACGCCGCCGGGATCTGCCTGGCCTGGCTCGCCGTTCTGCTCGCGCGGCTGGACACGACGAGCGGGCTCATCCTGGTCGGGTTCGTCCTGACGATCGGCACGTTCTTGCTGGGCCTGCTCGCTGCTGTCCCGGTGTACGACAACAGCCGCCAGCGACGCTCGATGCTGCGCGTCGTCCGCGAACACGAACCAGAAGAACAGGCTGGCTGACCGTCAGGCGTGGGCCCGCTCGGTGGCCGCCGCCGGCAAGGTGATCTCCGCCGGACCCATCAGCGCATCTTGCGCCGCTTGATCCTCGGAGAACCACCAGCACTCCATCAGCTGCCCGGCCTCGTTGGCCCGGCCGAGCTGGACCATCCGTACCTGGGCCGACGTGCTGCCGCGGGTGCCGCTGGTCTCGGCCAGGGCCACCAGCTGACCGGTGCCGGGCAACTCGGTGACGTCAACCAGCTTCACCGCGAACGTTCCGTCGGTGATGGTCAGCAGCCGACCGAAGTAGCCGATGATCTGCTCGTGCCCGACGTAGGTGCCGGCCAGCTGGCTCTGCCCTCCGACGTGCCACACGCAGTCCGCGGCGATGGTCTCCATCAGCGCGGGGATGTCCCCAGCGGCGAAGGCGGCGTAGGCCTTGCGGGTGTTGTCGATCTGGATGCTCATGGGTTCTCCTCGTCGATCGTTGCCGCGCCACCGTAGAGCGGGACATCGGCGCCGACTATCGCCAGAAGTGACCACGCGCTGACTACACCCCGGGTCGCGGCTGCCGGGCGTTTCAGGCTGCCGCCGCCCACAGCGCTGACTGGGGCAAGGCCGTGAGCCGACGGCTCGCTGTCACGTACGCCCTGCTCGACGGCAGCCGATAGCGGCGGCGCCTGCGCTGTACTACTCGAAGAGTGACACAGAGTATGCTCCTACGTCATGAAGACCACCATCAAAGTCGAGGGCGAGACGCGGGACCTGGTGCGGGCAACGAGCGCCGAGCGCCAGATCACCTTCGACGAGACCATCCGACTAGGTCTCGCCGCACTGGCACGCGAGGCACGTAGGGCTCGGATGCGCGAGGAGTCCGCTGTTGCCGCGCAGGATCCCGACGACCTGGTGGAGTCGCGTCAGGTGATGGCACAGATGGAGGCCTGGGATGCGCGGTGACGTCGTCCGCATCCCGGCGGACAAGCAGGCCCGCGGCGCCGAACAGCGTGGTGACCGCTACGGCGTCGTCGTGCAGTCCGACGACCTGCTCCTGTCGACGGTGCTGGTGACGCCGACGTCCACCGCCGGCGGGCCCATGGCGCACCGCCCCGAGATCACCGTGCTGGGACGGAAAACCTGCCTGCTCGTCGAACAGACGCGCGCCATTAGGCGCGAGGCCCTCGGCACGCCGGTTGGCTACCTCTCGGCCGAGGACCAGCGGCGACTGAACGAGGCGTTACTGCTGGCGCTGGCGCTGGACTGAGCCTCGGACCCCCTTCTACCGAGTGTCAGGCTGCTGCCGCCCACAGTGCTGACAGGGGCAAGGCCGTGAGCCGATCACCGAACGACAGCACCCTTTCGCCGGTGTAGAGCAGGACGCCGGACCGGCACTGGTCGCCGACCCGGTCGCGCAGACCCGCCAGTCCACGGAAGTCGCTGCCACGTACGGTCAGGACCAGGTCCACCTCGAGCCCGTGCGGCGCCCGCCCGTTGGCCGTCCACAGCTTTCCCGGCGGAGCGCCCGCGCGGCGGGTGCTGATGGTCGGATCGTCGCGGAGGTGCGACCATGGCGGTGAACGAACGGTCCCGGCGAATGCTGTACGACCGGCTCGAGGAGGTGCTCGGCGTGGGACACGGCGACGCACTCATGGAGTACCTGCCGCCGATCGGCTGGGCGGACGTCGCGACCAGGCGTGATGTGGACCAGCTGGCGGCGGAGATGACGCACCGGTTCGAGCGCGTCGACGACCGGCTTACCGGCTTCGAAGCCCGCGTCGACGACCGGTTCACCGTCCTCGAAGCCCGCGTCGACGACCGGTTTACCGTCCTCGAAGCCCGTCTCGATGACCGGTTTGCTCGACTGTCGGCAGAGATCACTGCGGCTTTCCGCGGGGAGATCACCGCCGCGATCACCCTGCAGGTCCGCCAGACGGTGTTCGCGATCATCGGGGTGCTCCTCGCGGTCGCCGGCATCATCACGGCGGTGCTCGGGCTGCGCTGAGCGGGCGGCGCGTGACCGCGTCGCGGCTGAACCAGTTCTCCACGTCTTGCCAAAGGGCTTGCGCATCCGACTCAAAGACGGCCGCCTCCTCGGACCCAACGGCTGGATCCGCCAGATCCACCCCCACTAACCGGGGCTTGCCTTCAGCCTGGCGAGAGGTAGGACGTCAGCACCCGCGCGGCCTCGCTGATGAGGGCGACCTCGACCGACTCTTCGCGGGTATGGGCGAGGTTGGGGTCGCCAGGTCCGTAGTTGATCGCCGGGATGCCAAGTCCGGAGAACCGGGCCACATCGGTCCAGCCGAGCTTGGCCATCGGCGGCTTCCCCACCGCCGCGATGAAGTGCGCGGCGGCCGGTGCGGTCAGTCCTGGAAGGGCCCCGGGGGCACTGTCGAGGAGGGTGACGTCGTAGGGCGCCAGGGTGTCGCGTACGTGCTCGAACGCCTGCTGCTCGCTGCGATCGGGGGCGAAGCGGAAGTTGACGGTGACGGTGCAGAGGTCCGGGATGACGTTGCCAGCAACCCCACCCTCGATGTGCACCGCGTTGAGGCCCTCGCGGTAGAGGCAGCCGTCGATGTCGACCTGCCGTGCCTCATAGGCAGCAAGCGTGGCGAGCACGGGCGCAGCGTTCTGGATCGCGTTGTCGCCCAGCCAACTCCGGGCGCTGTGGGCCCGCCGACCAGGCACCGTGACGGCGACGCGCAAGGTTCCCTGGCAGCCGACCTCGCGATCCTGATGGAGCCGACCAACGGTCAGGTCGAGGCCGGC
>JBKJLP010000261.1:0-3206 GCA_046596735.1 Mycobacteriales bacterium
CGCCGGGCAGCTCGTGCGTCACCGTGAAGCCGAGCACGTCGCGATAAAAGGCCACGCTCACCGCCGTGACACGGACGTAGAGCACAGCGTGGTTGAGGCGGTGGATGGCCATGAGACAGACTCAATCACTTCGTACAGGGGTCAGCGCCTGAGTCGCCTGCGCGCGGCGCGGGCGGCCGACCAGCCTGCGTAGCCGATGCCAGTGCCCGCGGCCGCGCCGGCGACGAGCAGCGCGACCGAGAGCGCCGGTCGTGCGCCGCTGACGGCCCCGCGGACCGGCACGGCGACGCGACCCTTGACGCCTGGACGGGCGGCCTGGTCAAGCAGGCTGTCGAGCAGCCCCTCCGGTGGTGCCTCGGCGGGACCGGACAGCGCGCCGAGTCCGGCGCTGACCTGCCGCTGGGTGGCGAACTCCGCCTGGCACTCGCGGCACCGCCGCAGGTGCAGCGAAACCAGTCTTCGACGCGGCAGCCGCAGCGGGCGGTCGACGTACGCCGGCAGGTTGGCCTGCACCTCGCGGCAGATCCGGCTCATGCCCCCACCAACTCTCTGAGTCGTGCGTGTGCGCGGTGCAGTCGCACCTTCACTGTGCCCTCGGTGATCCCGAGCAGGTCAGCAGTCTCCTTGGTCGAGAACCCTTGTACGTCGCGCAGGACCACGACCTCGCGGGCGTCGTCGGCCAGTTCGCCCAGGGCTCTGGCGGTGCGAGCGGCGAGGTCGGCGGTCTCGGCGCGCGACTCAGGGCCGGCGTCCTCGGACAGCAGTTCGTCCGGCTCGAAATCGAGGAAACCCGCGGACTGTCCGCGGGCCCGCACATCGCCCCGTTTGCTCAGCGCGGTCATGCAGACGTTGACGGTGACCCGGTGCAGCCAGGTGCTGAACGACGCCTCACCGCGGAACCCCATGACCGCGCGTACGACCCGCAGGTAGACCTCTTGCGTCGCGTCAGCGGCGTCGCTGCTGTCGCCAAGTAGTCGGCGGCACAGCGCGTAGACATCGGCGTAAGACGCCCGGATCAGGGTGTCCATCGCGCCCGTCTCGCCGCGCTGGACCGCACGTACGAGGGTCGGGTCAACGTCCACCCCAGAAAGTTCTCAGAGAAATCCGGTAACCGATGTCGCGGCGCGCGGTCCAAGGAGGTGAGCGAGGCAAATTGCCCCGCCGACTTGCACCACAGGAGTGGTGACCATGTACGCCTTCGTGATCTTCCTCGGACTCGCCCTCGGACTGACGGTCGTCATGCAGGTGATTGACGAGTTGGTCCCGATCAAGGTGCCAACGGCTCTCACTCGCACCCTCGCGGTGGCTCTGGCTGCTGGCTTCGCGTGGGCCCTCGACTACTCGGTATTCACGGCCTTCGGCCAGGCACTGCGCGACTCCTGGATGCACCCGGTCGCCACCGGGCTCGTCCTGGTCGGTGGCGGGGAGTTCGTCTCCTCGGTCGTACGGGCGCTGAGCCACAAGGCAGGTGAGCCGCCGGTCGAGATCGCTCCGGCGACGCGGATCCGCACCGCCGCGTAACGCGCATCAGCTCAGCAGGGGTCGTCCCATCCCGGGGCGGCCCTTGCTGCTGCGTGGCGGCCGGCCGGCCGACCGATCGGCACGTTGTCGGGATGACGCGCCGGCGAGTCGCACCTTGAACGTGCCGATGGCGTCGTACGGCGGTCAGGTCAGGTCAGGACGTCGTACGCCAGGCGCAGGATCAGCGCGGCGACCACGACGAGGAAGACCCGTCGCACCCACGCGCTGCCGCGCCGGATCGCCAGGCGCGCCCCGAGCTGCGACCCGGCCACGTTGGCCAGCGCCATCAGGGCGCCGAGCCCCCACAGCACGTGGCCGCCGAGGCCAAACACCAGCAGCGCCGCGACGTTGGTCGTGGTGTTCACGAACTTCGCCGTCGCGCTCGCGTGCAGGAACGACAGCCCGACGCCGCCGACGAGCAGGAAGATGGCGAAGCTCCCGGTGCCCGGTCCGAGGAAGCCGTCGTAGGCGCCGAGCAGCAGCCCGCCGGTCACGGCGACCGCGGTGTGGTGCCCGCGGGACAGCCGCAGCTCCTCGACCTCACCCAGCTGCGGTCGCCGCAAGGTGTAGAGCCAGACGGCGAGGAGCGCGACCAACACCAGCGGGCGCAGCAGCTCGTTGCCCACCCGCGTTGCGGCGAATGCTCCGAGCAGGCTGCCGGCGAAGGCGGCCGCGCACATGCGCAGGGTGGTGGCCCGGTCGATCGTGACCCGGCGGGCGTACGTCCCCGCGGCGGATCCGGTGCCGACCACGGAGGCGAGCTTGTTGGTGCCGAGCAGCGCGACCACCGGGTGCCCGGGGAGCACCAGTAGCAAGGCCGGCAACTGGATCAGTCCGCCGCCGCCGACAACGGCGTCGAGCGTCCCGGCGGCGAAGGCCGCCAGACAGAGCAGCAGGACGGCCTGCAGTCCGACGCCGTCCATCAGGTCGTACCGTCCGTGGCATGACCCCCGACGAACTGGCCGTGATCACCGCCGAGCGGGAGCGGATCAGTGCTGCCCACCTGCGCCCCGACCGGCAGCGACCGCTGAGCAGCGCGCGCGGGCTGCACCACTTTGCGCTGCTGTCCGGCGACGTCGAGCGCACCGTGCGCTTCTACCAAGACGTGCTGGAGTTTCCGTTGACGGAGATGTTCGGCAACCGCGACTACGCCGGTTCGACGCACTTCTTCTTCGACATCGGCCACGGCAACCTGCTGGCGTTCTTCGACTTCCCCGGACTTGACCTCGGGCCGTACGCCGAAGTGCTCGGCGGGCTGCACCACGTCGCGATCAGCGTCGAGCCCGAGCGGTGGGCGCACCTGCGCGGCAAGCTCGACGCTGCCGGGGTCGACTACCACCTCGAGAGCGGCGTCTCGATGTACTTCCGCGACCCGGACGGCGCCCGGCTGGAGTTGCTCGCCGACCCGCTCGGTGAGATGTACGGCAGCAAGGTGCTCTAGCCGCAAGCTCTACTTGTGGTCCGGGTCGCCGCTGTGGTCCACGGCGTGCGGGTTGGCGACGTAGCGCTGCTGGGACGCGACGACTTCCTCTTCGGCCTCCTTGCGACCGACCCAGGCGGCGCCCTCGACCGACTTGCCGGGCTCGAGGTCTTTGTAGACCTCGAAGAAGTGCTGGATCTCGAGCCGGTCGAACTCCGGCACGTGGAAGATGTCCTGCAGGTGGCTCTGCCGCGGGTCGCCGACG
>JBKJLP010000301.1:0-7947 GCA_046596735.1 Mycobacteriales bacterium
GAGCAGCGCGGCAAGGGTCTGCGCCTCTCCGCCGGGGACGGTCTGCAGCAGGTGGCCACCGGTCTTGGTGGTGCCCGGCGAAGCGAAAGGCGCGACGACGAAGACCGGCAACGCCGATTGGCGTTGGGCCTTACGCAGTCGAAGGAACAGGATCGGCGACTCCTCCTCGACCTCGAGGCCGACGAGCAGCACCGCGGAGGCCTTCTCGACGTCGGCGTAGGTGGTCTCGAGGTAGCGCGCGGCGACGGAGGAGGCGAGGAACGCCAACTCCTCGTCGGAGTGGACGCGGGCGCGCGCATCAATGTCATGGGTGCCGAGGACGACGCGGGCGAATTTGGCGTAGGCGTAGGCATCTTCGACGGTCAGACGACCACCGGGGAGCACGCCGACGCCCTTGCCGTCACGCGCCATGGCCAGGCCGCGAGCGGCACGCTCGAGGGCTTCCGTCCACGACGCGGCACGGAGCCGACCGGTGTCGTAGTCGCGGACCAGCGGAGTGGTGATCCGGTCGGGGGCGGTGGCGTAGGTGAACGCCCACCGGCCCTTGTCGCAGTTCCACTCCTCGTTGACCTCGGGGTCGTCGCCGGCCAGGCGCCGGAGCACCTTGCCGCGGCGGTGATCGGTGCGCAGGGCGCAGCCGGACGCGCAGTGCTCGCACACCATCGGTGAGGAGACGAGGTCGAACGGGCGGGCCCGGAAGCGGTAAGCCGCACCGGTCAGCGCACCGACCGGGCAGATCTGCACGGTGTTGCCGGAGAAGTAGCTCTCGAACGGCTGGTCGGCGTAGATCGCCACCTGCTGCAGGGCGCCCCGCTCGAACATCTCGATGAAGGGATCGCCGGCCACCTGCTGGGAGAACCGCGTGCAACGGGCACACAGCACGCAACGCTCACGGTCCAACAGCACCTGCGAAGAGATCGCGATCGGTTTGGGGAACGTGCGCTTGACGTCGTGGAAGCGGCTCTCGCTGTGGCCGTGGCTCATCGTCTGGTTTTGCAGCGGGCATTCGCCGCCCTTGTCGCAGACCGGGCAGTCGAGCGGGTGGTTGATGAGCAGCAGTTCGAGCGTGCCCTCCTGCGCCTTCTTGGCGACCGGTGAGGTGAGCTGGGTGCGGACGACCATGCCCTCGGTAACCGTGGTGGTGCAGGAGGCGAGCGGCTTGCGCTGCCCCTCCACCTCGACGATGCACTGGCGGCAAGCGCCGACCGGGTCGAGCAGCGGGTGGTCGCAGAAGCGCGGGATCTGGATGCCGAGCAGCTCAGCAGCCCGGATCACCAGGGTGCCCTTGGGCACCGTGACCTCGAAGCCGTCGATGGTCAGCGTCACCAGGCCGGTCTGGACAGCCGCGTCCTGAGTGGCGGTCATGCGGTTGCTCCGGAGAAGACGGTCGACGCGACCGGGTCGAAGGGGCAACCCTTGTTGGTCATGTGGGCGATGAACTCGTCCCGGAAGTACTGAATGCCGGAGACGATAGGGCTGGTCGCGCCGTCGCCGAGGGCACAGAACGACCGGCCAAAGATGTTGTCGCAGGTGTCGAGCAGCGTCGTGAGGTCTTCCTCGGTGCCGGTGCCGGCCTCGAGGCGCGCGAGGATCTGCACCATCCAGTAGGTGCCCTCACGGCACGGCGTGCACTTGCCGCAGGACTCGTGGGCATAGAACTCGGTCCAGCGCAGCACCGCGCGCACGATGCACGTCGTGTCGTCGAAGCACTGCAGCGCCTTGGTACCGAGCATCGAGCCGGCCTCGCCGACACCCTCGTAGTCCAGCGGCACGTCGAGGTGGGCGTCGGTGAGGATCGGCGTCGACGAGCCACCGGGGGTCCAGAACTTCAACGTGTGGCCCTCGCGCATGCCGCCGGACAGGTCGAGGAGTTCGCGCAGGGTGATGCCCAGCGGAGCCTCGAACTGGCCAGGGTTTTTCACGTGCCCGGACAGCGAATAAAGCGTGTAGCCCTTGGACTTTTCGGTCCCCATCGAGGAGAACCACTCCGCGCCACCGAGCACGATCGACGGGACCGAAGCGATTGACTCGACGTTGTTGATGACCGTCGGGCTGCCGTACAGGCCGTGGGTGGCCGGGAAAGGCGGGCGCAGCCGAGGTTGACCGCGGAAGCCCTCGAGCGAGTCAAGCAGCGCCGTTTCTTCGCCGCAGATGTAGGCGCCGGCGCCGGCGTGGACGACGACGTCGAGGTCCTGGCCCGGCCCGAAGGCGTCCTTGCCGAGGTGACCGGCGGCGTAGGCGTCGATCACGGCCTGCTGCAGCCGGCGGATGACGTGGGTGACCTCGCCGCGGATGTAAATGAACGCGTGCGAGGCGCGGATGGCGTAGGCCGAGATCGCGACGCCCTCGACCAGGACGTGCGGGTTGGCGAGCATGAGCGGGGTGTCCTTGCAGGTGCCCGGCTCGGACTCGTCGGCGTTGACGACGAGGTAGTGCGGCTTGCCGTCGCCCTGCGGGATGAAGCCCCACTTCATGCCGGTCGGGAAGCCTGCTCCGCCGCGGCCGCGCAGCCCGGAGTCCTTGACCAGCGCGATCAGGTCGTCGGGGTCCATGCCGCGGGCCTTGGCCAGCGCCTGGTAGCCACCGCGACGGGTGTAGCCCTCGAGGGTGAAGGAATCGGCGTCGCCCCAACCGGCCGATAACACGGGGGTGAAGGTCACTGCTGGGCCTCCGCTCCGCTGTTGTCCACGACGGCGCCGGGGATCGCGCCGTCCGGGTAAGGCGGTGCGTGCTCGCCGCGCTGCTCGGCCAAACGCAGTCCGACCAGCGTGGGCGGCCCGGCCTGGACGCCTTCGTGGGCGCGTCCGTCCGGGAAGCCAGCCAGCACGCGGGACATCTCCTTGAACGTGCATAGCGACGACGCGCCGCGGGTGGGCGCCGGCGGCGAGCCGGCCCGGCAGCCATCGACCAGATCGCGCGCCGACGCCGGCGTCTGGTTGTCGTAGAACTCCCAGTTGACCATCACGACGGGAGCGAAGTCGCAGGCCGCGTTGCACTCGATGTGCTCGAGGCTGACCGTTCCGTCCTCGGTGGTCTCGTTGTGCCCGATGCCCAGGTGCTCCTTGAGCGAGCCCAGGATCTCGTCGCCGCCGAGCACGGCGCACAGCGTGTTGGTGCAGACCCCCACGTGGTAGGTGCCTGCCGGCTTGCGGCGATACATCGTGTAGAAGGTCGCGACCGCGCCGACCTCGGCCTTGGTCAGGTCGAGTTCGGTCGCGCAGAGGGCAATGCCGTCGGGGCTGACATAGCCCTCGACGGACTGGACGAGGTGCAGCATCGGCAGCAGGGCCGAACGCTTCTTGGGGTAGCGCGCGATGATCTCGCGGGCCTCAGTGAGAGTGGCGTCGCTCCAGGCGAATCCGCGCTCAGTGACAGCTTCAGGGACAGTCATCTACCGGTCCACTCCACCCATGACGGGGTCGATCGAGGCGACTGCGGCGATGGCGTCGGCGATGAGGCTGCCTTCGCACATGGCCGAGGCCGCCTGAAGGTTGACAAAGCCTGGGTCGCGCACGTGCACGCGGTAGGGGCGAGTGCCGCCGTCGCTGACGACGTGCAGCCCGAGCTCGCCGCGGGGGTTTTCGATGGCGCTGTAGACCTGGCCGGCCGGGACGCGGAAGCCTTCGGTGACCAATTTGAAGTGGTGGATGAGCGCCTCCATAGAGGTGCCCATGATGGTGCGTACGTGGTCCAGGGAGTTGCCGAGACCGTCGCTGCCGAGGGCAAGTTGGGCCGGCCAACCGATCTTGCGGTCGGTGACCATGACCGGTCCGGGGGCAAGCTTGTCGAGGGCCTGCTCGACCAGCTTGAGCGACTCGTTGATCTCGTCCATGCGGACGCGATAGCGACCCCAGGCATCGGCGGTCGTCTCGGTCGGGACGTCGAACTCGTAGTTTTCGTAACCGCAGTAGGGCTCGACTTTGCGTAGGTCCCAGGCCAGGCCAGCGGAGCGCAGGATCGGGCCGGTCACGCCGAGGGCGAGGCAGCCCTGCAGGTCCAGGTGAGCGACGCCCTGTAGCCGGCGCTGCCAGATCGGGTTGCCGGTCAGTAGGTCGTCGTAGGTCGCCATCCGCCGCGGCAGGATCTCCAGCAGTTCGCGCACCTTCTCGACCGCGCCGGGCGGGAGATCCTGGGCCACGCCGCCCGGGCGTACGTAGGCGTGGTTCATCCGCAGACCGGTGATGGTCTCGAGCACGTCGAGGATGAGCTCGCGCTCGCGGAAGCCGTTGGTCATCGCGGTCAGCGCGCCGAGCTCCATGCCGCCGGTCGCGAGCCACACCAGGTGGGAGGCGATCCGGTTGAGCTCCATGGTCAGCACGCGGATCGTGGTGGCCCGCTGCGGCACCTCGATGCCGAGCAGCTTCTCCACCGCTAGGCAGTAGCCGGTCTCGTTAAAAATCGGCGAGAGGTAGTCCATGCGTGTCACGAACGTGACGCCCTGGGTCCAGTTGCGGTATTCGAGATTCTTCTCGATGCCCGTGTGGAGATAGCCGATGACGGTGCGCGCTTGGGTGACGGTCTCGCCCTCGAGCTCGAGCACCAGACGGAGCACGCCGTGGGTCGACGGGTGCTGCGGACCCATGTTGATGACGATGCGCTCTTCGTCGGCGTCCGGCACGATGGTGTCCCAGTCGCCGCCGGTGACGGTGTAGACGCGACCCTCAGTGGTCTCGCGCGCGGCAGCGCGAATCGCGTCCGCTGCATCGTCGGCGTCGATGCCGGTCGGCGTGGGGTGGTTCATGCGTAGGCCCGCCGCTCGTCCGGGGGCGGGATGGTCGCGCCCTTGTATTCGACCGGGACGCCGCCGAGCGGATAGTCCTTGCGCTGCGGGTGACCGTCCCAGTCATCCGGCATGAGGATCCGCGTGAGCGCCGGGTGGCCGTCGAAGATGACCCCGAACATGTCCCACGTCTCGCGCTCATGGGCGTCGGCGGTCGGATAGACGTAGAGAACGCTCGCCACGTGGGGGGACTCGACCGTGACGGCGGTCTCGACGCGCAGCCGGCGTCGGTACGTCATTGACGTCAGGTGGTAGGCGACGTGCAGACGTTCGGTCTGCGCCGGGTAGTCGACACCGGACAGTGAGCTGAGCAGCTCGAAGCGCAGGTTGGGGTCATCGCGCAGGACCTGCAGCAACGCGGCGGTCTTGTCCGGCGCGACGTACAGCGTCATCTCGCCGTGGGCGACGACCGTGCGGTGGACGGACTCCGCGAGGGCCGGGTAGGTCTCGGCCAGAACGTCGGCGACCTCGTCGAACCAACCGCCGTACGGCCGGGGGCTTGAGACGTCGGCCGGCCGCTGGCGGACCAGTCGACCGAAGCCGGAGGTGTCACCGCCGAAGGTGGCGCCAAACATGTCGGAGGTCAGGCGGGAATCAGCGCCGAGGCCGGTGTCGACCGCGCCCGGGGTGTTGCCCTCGGGGGTCGGCCCGCCGGTCGCGATGACCGGACGGTGGTCGTCGTGGGGCTCGGTCATGACTGCCGCTCCGCACGGTAGGCGGCGCGAGCCGCGATCTTGCCTTCCTTGCTGTAGCGCACGCTGCTCGCGACGAGCTCGCGCGGCTGGTAGCCCTCGCGGTCGCGCCGGGCCCGGTTGGCGCCGAGCGGCTCGTCACTGATCCGGTCGTGCAGCTTGAGAATCGCGTCCATGAGCATCTCCGGGCGCGGCGGGCAGCCCGGCAGGTAGATGTCGACCGGGACGATGTGGTCGACGCCCTGCACGATCGCGTAGTTGTTGAACATGCCGCCGCTGCTCGCGCAGACACCCATCGCGATGACCCATTTAGGGGCCGGCATTTGGTCGTAGATCTGGCGGACGACGGGGGCCATCTTCTGCGAGACGCGGCCGGCGACGATCATCAGGTCGGCCTGCCGCGGGGAGGGCCGGAAGACCTCCATGCCGAACCGGGCCAGGTCGTAACGGCCGGCGCCGGTCGACATCATCTCGATGGCGCAGCAGGCCAGCCCGAAGGTTGCCGGCCACAACGAACTCTTGCGGCTCCAGTTGACGACGCCCTCGACCGTCGACAGCAAGATGCCGCTGGGCAGCTTTTCCTCAAGACCCATCTAGTCCCACTCCAGACCGCCGCGACGCCAGACATAGGCGTACGCGACAAAGACCGTGGCGATGAACAGCACCATCTCGACCAGGCCGAAAACGCCCAGCTGGCCGAAGGCGACCGCCCACGGGTACAAGAAGATGATCTCGATGTCGAAGACGATGAACAGCATCGCCGTCAGATAAAACTTGACCGGGAAGCGCCCGCCGCCCATCGGCTGCGGCGTCGGCTCGATCCCACACTCGTAGGCGTCGTACTTGGCCCGGTTGTAGCGCTTGGGGCCGGTGATCGTCGCGGCACCGACGGAGACGCCGGCAAAGCCGAGCGCCAGCACGAACAGCACCAAAATCGGTACGTAGTTGTTCAGCACTGCGCGCTCCCTCCTAGCCGCCGACGAGCGGATCGCTCCGACGGGGCAGCCTACGTGGCGCCCGGGGGCGGTCCGGGCGCCGGGTGGGGCCACCGCAGCGGCCATCCCGGAACCCTCTGACACCGCTTGTGAAAACGTTCACGAACGGCGCCCCAAGTCTAGGGCAGTAGGGGGCCCGCACGCGCCTCGAAGCCGCCACCGTGCTCCGGACGCGGTGGGCCGATCGCGACATTCGGTATATCTTCTCGCCAACGCGGGCGAGCATGTGCTGCTCCGGCCCCTTCACACCCCAGAGGATCCATGGCGGTCGTCGACGACCTCACCGCAGCGCCCAGCCGGCTCGGGGCGGTCCGCGACGCCTACCGCGGTTGGCGTCGTCGGCGCTCCGCCCAAGGCAAGCGCAGCAAGGTCGGCGTCGGGCTGCTCGTCCTCCTGCTGCTCCTGCTGAGCACCTTCGCCTGGGCGCTCGTCACGGTGTTTGCTGCCCCGACGCCGGGGACGCGCCTGTCCTTGGACGCGCTCACCGCCCTCGCCAAGCAGGGCCGAGTGGTGAGTGCGACCCTGCTCGACGCCGACGACCGACTGACCGGCACGTTCACCGTGGGCACTGCTGTCGACCCAGAGCGGGCCGGCCCTGTCGGCAACGCTTCCGCCGCTGGCGATTTTTACACCGACATCCCGTCGAGCGGTCCGCTGACGGCTGACCTCTACCGAACGCTGTCGGCCGGTAAGGCGACCGTCCAGGTCGATAAGCAGACGTTCAAGCAGCAGTTGCGGCTGGTCACCACGTTCTTGCTTCCGCTGCTCGTCCTGGCCACCGTCTTCGCCATCCTGCTGGCGCCCGGCGGCCGCGGCGGAGCCATCGGCGGCATCGTCGACTTCTCCACCGTCCGCGACGGTCGAGTCAAGAAGGGCGCGGCCACCTCGGTCGGGTTCGGCAGCGTCGGCGGCGTCGACGAGGCCGTGGTCGAACTGCAAGAGGTCGTCGACTACCTGCGCGACCCCAGCAAGTACGAGGCAATGGGCGCCGCCCCGCCCAAGGGGCTGCTGCTGTTCGGCCCGCCTGGCTGCGGCAAAACCCTGCTGGCCAAGGCGGTGGCCGGTGAAGCCGGCGTGCCCTTCTTCTCCGTGGCCGGAGCTGAGTTCGTCGAGGCGCTCGTCGGCGTCGGTGCGGCCCGCGTCCGTGACCTGTTCGTCCGCGTCCGGGCCGCGGCACCCGCCATCATCTTCATCGACGAACTCGACGCCGCCGGCCGCAAGCGTGGGTCCGGCGGCAGCAGCGGCGGCTCGGACGAGCGCGAGCAGACCCTCAACCAGTTGCTGGTCGAGATGGACGGCTTTGACGCGTCCAAGGGCATCGTGGTCATCGGCGCCACCAACCGCCCCGACATTCTGGACCCCGCGCTTCGCCGGCCGGGCCGCTTCGATCGGCACATCACGATCGAGCGACCAGACCCCGAGGGGCGCTTGAAGATCCTGCAGATCCACGCCACGGGCAAGCCACTCGCCGACGACGTCG
>JBKJLP010000314.1:0-2523 GCA_046596735.1 Mycobacteriales bacterium
GGCGCGAGAGCCGGCAGGTGGCACAGCCGCCATCGATGACGCGGCCGGAGCAGGCGGCGCACAGCAGGTCCTCCCACGTCACGCTGCTCACCTCCCCACGGTCACGGCTTCCTGAACACGTCAACCACGACCGCCTGTCGTACGTTCCACCCGGCCCCTCCCGAACCTAGAGTGGCCCCCCGTGATCCGCCTTCA
Organism: Mycobacteriales bacterium; assembly: GCA_046596735.1. Taxonomy (GTDB): domain Bacteria; phylum Actinomycetota; class Actinomycetes; order Mycobacteriales; family SCTD01; genus RYN-124. Next base: position 196 of record JBKJLP010000314.1, read on the forward strand.
GAACGTCACCAAGGTCTATGCCGCGAGCGCGCGCCCCGCGCTCGAGGACGTGTCGGTAGAGATCACCAAGGGCGAGTTCGTGTTCCTCGTCGGATCGAGCGGTTCGGGCAAGTCGACGTTCTTACGACTGTTGCTCAAAGAGGAGGCCCCGACAGCCGGTCAGGTGCACGTCGCTGGCAAGGACCTGGCGCGCCTGAGCAACTGGAAGGTCCCGGCGCTGCGCCGCAACATCGGTTGTGTGTTCCAGGACTTCCGGCTGCTGCCCAACAAGACGGTGTTCCAGAACGTCGCGTTCGCGCTCGAGGTGATCGGCAAGGGCGGTCACGTCGTCAACCAGGTGGTCCCCGAGGTGCTGGATCTCGTCGGGCTCGAGGGCAAGGGCAACCGGATGCCGGATGAGCTTTCGGGCGGCGAGCAGCAGCGGGTCGCTGTCGCGCGCGCGTTCGTGAACCGGCCCATGATCCTGATCGCTGACGAGCCGACCGGCAACCTGGACCCCAACACCTCGGTGGGCATCATGAAGTTGCTCGACCGCATCAACCGCACGGGTACAACGGTCGTCATGGCCACCCACGACGCAGCGATCGTCGACTCGATGCGCCGCCGGGTGGTTGAGCTGTCGATGGGCCGGGTCGTCCGCGACCAGACCCGCGGCGTCTACGGCCACGGCGCGTAAGGGGTCGGGGACATGCGTGCATCGTTCGTCGCCTCGGAGATCAGGATCGGCCTGCGCCGCAATCTGACGATGACCATCGCGGTCGTCGTCACTACCGCGATCAGCCTGGCGCTGTTCGGCGCCGGGCTGCTGATCCGCTCGCAGGTTGGCACGATGAAGGACTACTGGTACGACAAGGTCGAGGTCTCGATCTACCTGTGCGGTGATGCCAGCACCAGTGCCAACTGCAACGGCAGGTCTGTCACACCTGAACAGCGGGTCGAACTCCAGCGCGACCTGCAGGCGACGCCGCTCGTGGCCCGCGTTTTCTACGAGTCGCAGCAGGACGCGTACAAGCGGTTCAGCCAACAGTTCAAGGACTCGCCTGACCTGGTGCAAAACGTCAGCCCTGATGCGCTGCCGGAAAGTTTCCGGGTCAAGCTCAAGGATCCGACGCAGTTCGAGGTCGTCGCCAGTGCGTTCCGCGACCGGCCCGGCGTCGACGAGGTGCAGGACCAGAAGGCCCTGCTGGAAAACTTCTTCAAGCTGCTCACCACGCTTCAGCTGTTCGCGCTGATCATCGCAGGCGTGCAGATCTTTGCGGCGGTGCTGCTGATCAGCAACACCATTCGGGTCGCGGCCTACAGCCGACGCCGCGAAACCGGGATCATGCGACTGGTCGGCGCGAGCAACCTCTATATCCAGTTGCCCTTCCTGCTTGAGGGCGTGCTTGCCGGGTTCGTCGGCGCGGTCTTCGCCAGCGGGGGCGTCGTGGCGCTCAAGGCCATCCTCATCGACCGGCTACTCAAGCCCAACTTCCCGATTACGGCGTACGTCGGCTGGGACGCCGTTCTGGCGGTGATCCCGGTGCTGCTCATCACCGGTGTGGCGCTGTCCGGGTTCGCTTCGTTTTTCACATTGCGACGACACCTTCGCGTCTGAACGGCTCACCTCCCTGATGCTGGGGGTGATTCGTGATACCTAAAAGGTGGTTTGTCACGTCTTCAGGTCGAGGGGGGTTCATGCGCACGCGCCATGTCGCCGTCTGCGCTGCCCTGCTTGGCCTGTCCGTGACCCTGCTCGTGCCCGCCGCCGGCGCCGAGACCCAGGGTGAGGCCAATCGTCGCGTCCAAGCAGCCGCGGGTGAGCTTGAGGACTCCACGGCTGCCGTGCGCCGGGCGGGAGCAAGCCTGTCCGCCGTGGCGGCTCAGCTTCCTGGCGCGCAGCGCAAGGTGTCCATCGCCCGCGGTGAGTTGGCCGGGGCCCGGGCCCGGCTGGCCGAGGCCAACACCAAGGTCCGCAAGGCCGAGCTCGCGACCGAGGCTGCGCAGCGCCGAGTCGACGATGCCACCGACGCGGTCGACCGGGGCCGCAACACCATCGACGGGCTGGCCCGCAGGAGCTATCAGCAAGGCCCGCTCGGGGATCTCACCGAGGTGCTCCGCGCGGGATCGCCGCAGGATCTGGTCGACCGCGCCGAGACCCTCAAGAAGGTCTTCCGCGGGACCAACGACGCGCTGCACGACATGACGGTGAGCCGACTCCACCTCGCCGGCCGCACGGCCGAGCTAGACGTACGCCAGGGTGTCCTGGAGGACGCTCGTGCTGACGCCAGGGCAGGCGAGCAACGCGCTACTGGCGTGCAGGTGCAGGCGCAGCAGGGCGCCGATCGG
>JBKJLP010000237.1:0-5186 GCA_046596735.1 Mycobacteriales bacterium
CAGGGCCGCGAGCCAGGACTGGTTCTGGTGTTGGGAGCGGTAGTACGCGAGCGCCGGATAGGAGCGCTGGGCCGCCGAGTTGATGGAGAGCCATCTCTCCTATCCGGCGCTCGCGTACTACCGCTCCCAACACCAGAACCAGTCCTGGCTCGCGGCCCTGTCCACGATCCTCGACGCGAGCGCGTTCGCGGTCGCCTCGTTCGACGGTGCGGTGACACGCCAGGCGCGGCTCACGTTCGCGATCGCGCGGCACGCGGTGGTCGACCTGGCGCAGATCTTCCATGCGCCGCCGGTCCCGTTCGCGCACGAGCGCCTCACGCCCGAGGGACTCTTGCGCATCCGCACGCAGCTCGCGCGCGTGCATGTGCCGACGCGGATCGGCCCCGACGATGACCAGAAGCTGCTCGAGCTGCGCAAGCTCTACGAGCCCTATCTCAAGGCGCTCGGGCATCGCTTCCTGCTGTCGGTTCCGAACTGGAGCCCGGAGAGCGAGCGCGTGGACGCCTGGCGGACCAGCGCGTGGGAGAAGATCACGGCCTCGCCCGGGGCAAAAGCCGGGGGAGAGCTGGAGTTGCACGAGGGCGACGGCGGCGCGGAGGCCTGACCACCGTCCCGCGGACACGCCCTTGAACGCCCTGCCGGTCCTGGCGTAGGGTTGTCGCGCCGCCCACCCTCGGGCGAGTTCCAACCTGCTGCACCATCCAGCCCGTACTCCCGGAGGCACTCGCCATGAGATCCCACGCCGTTCTCGCCCGCCTGACCAGCCTGGCCACAGGTGCTGCGCTGCTCTTGCTCGCGCCGCGCGCCGACGCTTCGTTCCATGTCATGCAGATCGAGCAGGTCATCGCCGGCGTCGACGGGTCGACCGCGACGCAGGCGATCCAGCTCCGCATGCGCACTGGCTTCCAGAACCAGGTGCAGAACTCGCGCCTGGTCGTGCGCGACGCGGCCGGCCTGAATCCGGTCATTCTCGCCACGTTTCCGGGCCCGGTCGCGGTCTCGACCGCGGGTTCGCGTGTGCTGATCGCGACCGCGAGCTTCAGCACCCAAACCAATCCCGCGCTCACGCCCGACCAGGTGATGACGAACCCGATTCCCGACACCTACATGGCGGCGGGGACGCTCACGTTCGAGGACAACTTCAGCACCGTGTACTGGCGGGTGAGCTGGGGCGGGGCCGGCTACACGGGCCCGACCACGGGGAGCTTCACGAACGATGCCGACGGCGACTTCGGCGTGCTCGGTGGAGCGCTGCCGACGAGCGACGGGCAGGCCCTGCTGTTCCAGGGCGCGGCCAATGCCCCGAGCACGAACAACGCCGCCGACTACCTTCTGACCGGCGGCCCGGCCGTGTTCACCAGGAACGACGGCACGAGCGCGACGATCGTCAGCCTCGTGAGCGTGCCCGGCGGCCCGAACGAGGGGCTCGCGCTCGGTCACCCGATGCCGAACCCGGTGGTCGGGACGATGACCTACAGCGTGACGCTGCCGCGCGAGGAGCGCGTGCAGGTCGACCTCTATGACGCAAATGGGCGGCGCGTCGCGGGTCTGATCGACGCCGTGTTGCCGGCCGGCCGCAACGCGTTCACGTGGGATCCGTACCAGGCGGGCGGGGCGCGCATGCGGGCAGGCGTGTACTTCCTCGGGCTCAAGGCCGAGGGCGCGAAGAAGACCGCGCGCATCATCCTGCTCGGCCCGGGCGCCGGACTCCGTCACGTGTCCGGCGACGGCGACTAAGAGCTAGCGCACGAGGCTGAACCGAATCGTGGTGCGCCGTCCGCCCGCCGCGGCGAGCGCGCGAAGGAGTCAGGCGGTCTCCATGACAGCGTACCCGGTGGAGGGCGGCCCCTGTGGGGCCGCCCCGCCGGATCCTCCTACCGCACCCGCGTGAGCGTGCGGGTGAACTTGCCCTGCGTCGTCACCATGTGGGCGAAGTACACACCGCCCGGCAACGTCGTCCCGCGATCGTCGCGGCCGTCCCACAGCAGGCTGTAGTTGCCCGCATCCTTCGTGCCCCGGAACAGCGAGCGCACGAGACGTCCGTCGACCGAGTAGATCGTGACCTCGACCGTTCCCTTCTTCGAGAGGCTGTAGGCCAGCGTCGCCGTCTCGCGGGAGGGATTCGGCATGGCCGGGTGGAGCATCGTGACCGTCGGAACCACGTCCACCGCCGGCGCGCTCACGACATTGAGCGCGAACGGCTGGTTCTTCGCGTCACGTGCATCCACCGAGGCGATCCCGATCTTCGGGTCGCCCGCGGCGAGCACCTTGAACTCGATCGCCGCCAGGTCGCCTTCGCCCATGAGGCCGTGCTGCGTGCCGAGGATTGCCGCATCGAGCGCTCCGGGGCGCGCCGACATCAGGATGCCGTTCTGCGCCAGCAGGAACTCGCCGGCCGACGCGCGCACCAGCTCGACGACCGCCGGATCCCACGTCAGCTTCGCCGAGAACGCCTGCACCACGCCCGTGCCTGCCCCATGCAGCGCCAGCGTCTGGTTCGCCCCGAGCTCGACCCGCGCCGGCGCGTCGATGGAGATCTCGTCGCGCGTGGCAGGCGCCGCATCGGTGGCCGGCGGCGGCGCGGTCTTCAGCGCCGTCGTCACCTGGCCGTAGTTGATCGCGAACATCACCAGGTCCTCGAAATTCACCAGGTTGTCGGTGGTCGGGCGACCGTCCACGTAGTTCGTCGTGGTCGGGCCGACGTCGAGGTAGTTGTACGGATCGGACGGAACGAGCGAGATGCCGTAGTGCGCGCCCAGCGCCGAGATGTCCGCGGTATCCACCAGGTTGTCGCCCGTGCCCGGCGTGATGCCGTCGGAGACGTCGCCCAGGTGGTAGTCGAGCGTGCCCGTGGTCATGGACGAGGCGACCGAGACATCGCCGCAGCCGTTCGCCGCGAACACCGCGTAGTACCAGAAATCGCGCGTGGGCGGCGTGTCGGTGCCACCGCTCGAGGTCACGCCCGTGAGCGTCCACGGGGCGCTCGGCGGCCACGTCGTCGGCGCCGTCGGCACCGCGCCGCCGGCGTCGTTGTACTCCGGATACTGTCCGAAGGGCGCGCGGTAGACCTTGTACGAGGTTGCGCCCGCCACGGACGAGAACGTGACCACGATCCCGGTGCGCTGTCCGGCGGGGTTGCCCAGCAGGAGCTGCGAGGTCGAGATCGATGCCGGCGCGGAGACCGCGATCGGCACGTTGGTGACCACGATCGAGAACGCGTTGCTGTTGCCGACCTCACCGGTCGAAGCGGTCGCGGTCAGCGTGAACGGTCCGTACGTGCCCGACTGCGCGCACGACGGGGTCCACGTGATCACGCCCGTCGACGGGGCGATCGAAGCGCCACCCGGCAGCGCCGGGCTGACCGACCACGTGAGCGTTCCCGCGCACGGGGTGGCCGAGGCCGACGGGGAGATTGTCAGCAGCGAGCCCTCGGCGACCGTCTGCGGATTGCCGATCGCCGCCACCGTGACGGAGCCGACGAGGTGCGCGACCACGATCGAGAATGCGTTGCTCGAGCCGACCTCGCCGGTCGAGGCGGTCGCGGTCAGCGTGAACGGACCGTACGTGCCGGCCTGGCCGCACGACGGGGTCCACGAGATCACGCCGCTCGAAGTGCTGAACGTTGCGCCGGAAGGCAGCGCGGGGGAGACCGCCCACGAGGCGATCGGCCCGGCACACGGCGTGCGCGTGGCCGACGGGGTGACCGTCAGCGAGCTGTTCTCGGTGACGTTCTGCGGGTCCGCGATCGCCGCCACCGTGACGGTGCCGACGAGGTGCGCGACCACGATCGAGAACGCGTTGCTGGTTCCGACCTCGCCGGTCGAGGCGGTCGCGGTCAGCGTGAATGGTCCGTAGGTGCCGGCCTGGCCGCAGGCCGGGGTCCACGAGATCACGCCACTCGACGGCGTGAACGTCGCGCCCGAAGGCAGCGCGGGGCTGACCGACCACGTGAGCGTTCCCGCGCACGGCGTCGTCGAAGCCGACGGGGTGACCGTCAGCAAGCTGTTCTCGGTGACGTTCTGCGGATCGCCGATCGCCGCCACCGTGACGGAGCCGACGAGGTGCGCGACCACGATCGAGAACGCGTTGCTGGATCCGACCTCGCCGGTCGATGACGTGGCCGTCAGCGTGAACGGACCGTAGGTGCCTGCGTCGCCGCATGACGGGGTCCACGAGATCACGCCGCTCGACGGCGTGAACGTCGCGCCCGAAGGCACTGCGGGGCTGACCGACCAGGTCACAGGGCCCGCGCACGGGGTGATGCTCGCCGACGGCGTGACCGTCAGCAGGCTGTTCTCGGTGACGTTCTGCGGAGTCGCGATCGCCGCCACCGTGACGGAGCCGACGAGGTGCGCGACCACGATGTTGAACGCGTCCGAGCCGCTGTAGACCTCGGCGCCGTTGGTGACGGTCGCGGTCAGCGTGAACGGTCCGTAGCTCCCGGCGGTCCCACAGGCCGGGGTCCACGTGATGACGCCCGTGCCGGTGTCGAGCGACGCGCCCGCCGGAAGCGCCGGGGCGATCGACCAGACCGGGGCGGGCGATGTGGCGCAGCCGGAAACGGTGAGCGCCGGCGTCACGGTGAGGAGCGACTGCTCCACGACCGTCTGCGGGTGCGGGGTCACGACGACCGTGACCACGCCCGGCGTGTCGGTGACGTGGATGCTGAACGCGTTGCTCGAGCCCAGGTCCCCGCTCGCCGCGGTCGCGGTGAGCGTGAACGGACCGTAGGTGCCGCCCGCGCCGCCTTCAGCGGCCGCGCAATCAGGCGTCCACGAGATCACGCCGCTCGAGGTGCTGAACGTCGCGCCGCTCGGCAGCGCCGGGCTGACCGACCAGGTGGCCGGGCCGCTAGCGCACGCGGAGATCGTGACGCTCGGGGTGATCGTCAGCGAGGCCTGCTCGGCCACGGTCTGCGGCGTCGAGATGGCCGCGACGGTGACCGGCGTGGTGTCGATCGTGACGCTGCCCGCCGTGCCGATGGTCGAGGCGAGCGCCGCGTTCGAGCAGTCGCGCAGCACGACGCTGGTCACGGTGACCGTGCCGGTGCCGCTGCCGCCCGTGTTCGTCACCTTGATGTTGAACAGGTTGCCGCTCGACGCGGTCGCGCCGCACGGCAACCTGTTCAACATCAAGCTGACGAACACGGGCGGCAGCGGCACCGGCACGGTCACCGTGACCAGCGT
>JBKJLP010000377.1:0-2807 GCA_046596735.1 Mycobacteriales bacterium
GTCGGTCCTGGACCGCCCGTCGAAGAGCTCCGACCCGCTCGGCGAGGACTTCGACTACCGCAAGGCAGTCGCGTCCCTCGTCGTCGAGGCCGTCAAGGCTGACCTCGTCGAGCTCATGCACAGCTCGCAGGACTGGTGGCCGGCTGACTACGGCCACTACGGCCCGCTGTTCATCCGCCTGTCCTGGCACGCCGCCGGCACCTACCGCCAGGCCGATGGCCGCGGTGGCGCCGGTGACGGAGCCCAGCGCTTCGCGCCGCTCAACAGCTGGCCCGACAACGGCAACCTGGACAAGGCCCGTCGCCTGCTGCTGCCGATCAAGCAGAAGTACGGCCGCAGCATCTCCTGGGCCGACCTGCTCGTCCTGGCCGGCAACGTTGCTCACGACGACATGGGGCTGAAGACGTTCGGGTTCGGCTTCGGCCGCGAGGACATCTGGCAGCCCGAGGAGGTCTTCTGGGGTACGGAGGACACCTGGCTCGGCGACGCCCGCTACTCCGGCGACCGCGAGCTGAGCGGCCCGCTGGGCGCGGTCCAGATGGGTCTGATCTACGTCAACCCCGAGGGCCCCAACGGCAAGCCTGACCCGATGGCGTCGGCCCGCGACATCCGCGAGACGTTCGGCCGGATGGCCATGAACGACGAGGAGACCGTCGCCCTCATCGCCGGTGGTCACACCTTCGGCAAGGCGCACGGCGCTGGTGACCCGTCGCTCGTCGGCCCCGAGCCCGAGGGTTGCCCCGTGCACTCCAACGGTCTGGGCTGGAAGAACGAATTCGGCACCGGCAAGGGCAAGGACACCATCACCAGCGGCGTCGAGGGCGCCTGGACCCCGACGCCGACCACCTGGGACAACAGCTACTTCGACACCCTGTTCGGCTGGGAGTGGGAGCTGTCGGAGAGCCCTGCGGGTGCCAAGCAGTGGCGTCCGACGGACCCCGCTTCCGCCACCGTGCCGGACGCGCACGTCGACGGCGTCACGCACCGGCCGATGATGGCCACCACCGACCTCGCGCTCATCACCGACCCGGCGTACAAGGTCATCGCCAAGCGCTATCACGAGAACCCTCAGGAGTTTGCGGACGCCTATGCGCGGGCTTGGTACAAGCTGCTGCACCGCGACATGGGCCCGATCTCGCGTTACGTCGGCCCGTGGGTCGCTGAGCCGCAACTGTGGCAGGACCCGGTCCCGGCCGCCACCGGCACGCTGTCTGACAGTGAGGTCGCGGACCTGAAGAAGAAGGTGCTCGACAGCGGCCTCACGGTCTCGCAGCTGGTCCACACCGCCTGGTCGTCGGCCGCGTCGTTCCGCGGCACCGACAAGCGCGGTGGCGCCAACGGTGGTCGCCTGCGGTTGGCCCCGCAGAAGGACTGGGCCGTCAATGCTGGCACGCAGGACGTCATCGCCACGCTCGAGGAGATCCGTCAGGGCTCCTCGGCGTCGATCGCCGACCTGATCGTGCTCGCCGGTTGCGCCGCAGTCGAGAAGGCTGCCGCTGACGCTGGCGTCCAGATCACCGTCCCCTTCACTGCGGGTCGCACCGACGCGAGCCAGGAGCAGACCGACGTCGAGACGTTCGCCTTCCTGGAGCCGCGCGCGGATGGATTCCGCAACTGGATTCAGGGCGACACCAAGCTGGCGCCCGAGACCTTGCTGGTCGAGACCGCTTACCTGCTCGAGCTGACAGCAAAGGAGCTGACCGTCCTGGTCGGCGGCCTACGTGCGCTTGGTGCCAACACCGGTGGCAGCAAGCACGGCGTCTTCACCGACAACGTCGGCGTGCTGAGCCAGGACTTCTTCCGCAACCTGCTCGACCTCGACGTCTCCTGGAGCACCTCCAAGACCGAGGGTGTCTACGAGGGCAGTGACGCCAGCGGCAAGGTCGTGCGTACGGCCACCGCGGCCGACCTCGTCCTCGGGTCCAACTCCATCCTGCGCGGCATCGTGGAGGTCTACTCCGCCGATGACGCCAAGGAGAAGTTCGTGCGCGACTTCGTCGCTGCGTGGGACAAGGTCATGAACCTGGACCGCTTCGACGTGCAGGGCTAAGTACCAACAGCTCAGGCCCGGCCGTTGCGCAACATGGCCGGGCCTGAGGTGTTCTCCACGCCTGCCGCAGACCTTGACCCCTGTGCAGCACTAGCCGACGCTGCCCTCATGACCGATCGCTATCACGAAGGCTCACGCCAACTTCAAGACCGCAACGACAGTCGGCGGCTGGCGGACCGACTCGCCGAGCGGATCCACTCCGACGTCATCAGCGAGCACGACAAGGCGTTCATCGAGCGGATGTCGATGTTCTTCCTCGCCACGGCAGATGCCGATGGTCAGCCGCAGTGCTCGTACAAGGGTGGGGATCCCGGCTTCCTGCGCGTCCTCGACGAGCGGACGCTCTGTTTCCCCAACTACGACGGCAACGGGATGTACCTCTCGCTGGGCAACGTCCTGGTCAACCCCCAGGTCGGACTCCTGCTCATCGACTTTGAGAGCCCGAACCGCCTACGCATCGAGGGCATCGCCTCGCTCGACGATGGCCTCACCTCCTCCTACGACGAGGCGCAGAGCGTCACCCTGGTCCGCGTGACCCGGCTGTTCCCCAATTGCCCCCGCTACATCCACCGGATGAGCAGAACCGAGCGCTCGCCTTTCGTCCCAGAGCACGGCGTGCCCACTCCGGTGCCGGAGTGGAAGCGGAGCGAGTTGGCGGCCGATGTCTTGCCCAAGGGCGATCCCGCTACCCGGTGACGGCCCGGCGGACCGGTACAGTTCGGGGCGAACGGGTTCGACGCTGCAGAGCGCCTCCGCC
>JBKJLP010000515.1:0-4538 GCA_046596735.1 Mycobacteriales bacterium
CCCAGCAGCTCACCGCACCAGTCCGCTGGGACAACGTCTCGGCACGCCAGCGGACTGGTGCGGTGGGCTGCCGAGACGTTGTCCCAGCAGCTCACCGCACCAGTCCGCTGGCGTGCCGAGCTTCTCGCGCTCCCTGCCGTCGACATGGTCATCGAGATGGGCGCCGGTGGAGTGCTCACCGGTCTGGTCAAGCGCACCCTCCCGGACACCCGCGCTGTGTCCTTTAACTCCCCCGAGGTTTGCCTGTGACATCCCGCTCCGTCCTCGTCACCGGCGGCTCCCGCGGCATCGGGCTGGCGACCGCCCGCGCCCTCGCTAAGCAGGGACACAAGGTCGCGGTCACCTACCGCAGCGAGGCTCCGGACGGACTGCTGGCCGTCCGGTGTGACATCACCTCGACCGGGGAGATCGACGCGGCGTTCACCGAGGTCGAGGCGGCACACGGACCGGTTGAGGTGGTCGTCGCCAACGCCGGCATCACCGACGACGCGCTGACGCTGCGGCTGACCGACGAGGCCTTCACCCGACTGCTCGACACCAACCTGACGGGTGCCTTCCGCGTCGCGAAGCGAGCCTCCCGTCCCATGCTGAAGGCTCGCTGGGGACGGCTGGTCTTTGTCTCCTCGGTTGTCGGCATGACCGGCGCTGCCGGTCAGGTCAGCTACGCCGCGTCGAAGGCCGGGCTGATGGGGCTGGCTCGCAGCTTGGCCCGGGAGTATGGATCGCGCGGCATCACCAGCAACGTGGTCGCGCCCGGCTGGGTCGACACGGACATGACCGCCGGCCTCTCCGAAGCGCGCCGGGCTGAACTGCTGACGCAGATCCCGCTGGGCCGGACCGCCTCACCAGACGAGGTTGCTGGACTGATCGCGTTCCTCGCCTCCGACGCTGCCTCGTACATCACGGGGGCCGTTCTTCCCATCGATGGCGGTCTGGGCATGGGCCACTAGGCTCCGCTCATGAACCGTGACGAGGTACTCGAGGTCATGCGGCACAAGGCCGTAGAGATGCTTGAAGTGGATGCAGCAGCCGTCCAGCCCGACAAATCCTTCGTGGCCGACCTGGAGGTCGACTCCCTCTCCCTCGTGGAGTACACGATGGATCTTGAGGACGAGTTCGATATCGCCCTGCCCGAGGAGGAGTTGACCGACATCACCACCATCGGCGCCTTCCTCGACCTCATCATGGTCAAGCTCGAGGCCAAGGCAGGGTGACCTTGCTGGCAGGACGCCAGCTGTTGATCACCGGCGTCCTCACCGACCGCTCCATCGCCTATCGCGTTGCCGAACTCGCGATCGCTGAAGGCGCCGACGTCGTGCTCACCTCGTTTGGCCGGGCGATGTCGCTCACCCAGCGGATGGCTAAGCGCCTCCCTGGCGAACCTGCGGTGATCGAACTCGACGTCACTGACGAGGAGCACCTTCGGACGCTCGCCGACCGATTGCCGGTCGACCGCCTCGATGGCGTGCTGCACGCCATCGGGTTCGCTCCGCCTGCCGCCCTCGGGCGTGGCCTGCTCGACACCCCGTGGTCCGACGTTGCCACTGCCCTGCAGGCGTCCACCTGGTCGTTTCCCGCGCTGCTGCGTGCCTGCGGTCCCCTGATGCCAGCCGGTTCCTCGTACGTGGGACTCGACTTCGACAGCCGCCGCGCCTGGCCGTCCTACGACTGGATGGGTGTAGCGAAGGCGGGGCTCGAGTCGGCCTGCCGCTACCTGGCCCGCGACCTCGGGCCGCGCGGCATCCGGGTCAATCTCGTCGCCGCCGGGCCGCTGGCCACGATGGCGGCCCGCTCCGTTCCTGGCTTCGCTGACGTGCAGGAGCTGTGGGACAGCCGCGCACCCCTGGGCTGGGACGTCAAAGACAGCACTCCCGTGGCCCAGGCCTGCGTGATGCTGATGTCGGACTGGTTCCCGGCCACCACCGGCTCCGTGCTCCACGTCGATGGCGGCGTCCACGCCGTCGGGCTCTAGGCCAACCCATGACCACCCTTGACCCGGTGCTCGCAGCCAGGCGGATCGCCGACGAGGTGCTGAAGCCGCAGGCCGAGCACGTCGACGTCACCGGCGTACGCCGGGGGACGCTGGACCTCATGGCGGCAGAAGGCCTGCTCGGCCTCGTCGGTCCCAAAGCGTACGGCGGCAGCGAGGCTCCTGGTCCGGTGGTTCGCGAGGTCATCGAGCTGTTGGGTGGTGCCGACGGAGCCACGTGGTTCGTCAGCGCCCAACACACGCTGCCGCTTCTCGCCGTGAGTCGGACGAACAACGCGGCACTGAAGGAGCGCGTGCTGCGGCCCATGTGCTCCGGCTCCCTCATCAGCGGCGTGGCGATCGCGCACGTCCGTCGACCGGGGATGCCGGCGGTGACCGCCCTCCGCGACGGCAGCGGCTGGCGCTACGACGGCACCGTTGCCTGGATGACGTCGTGGGGGCTCTGCGACGTCTTTGTGCTTGGCGGGCTCTCCCCCGATGGTGAGCTGGTCCTGTCGCTGCTGCAGGCACGCGACCAACCCGGATTGCGGGCCAGCGAGCCGATGCAGTTGGCGGCGATGCAAGCGACCGGCACCGTGCAGTTGCATCTCGACGGTCTGCTCGTCCCCGACGCTGATGTCGTGGACGTGACGGACGCAGGAACCTGGTTGGCGATAGACGCGGCTAAGAGCGCCAATGTCGTCCCGGCCGTTTTCGGCCTGCTGCACACGACCCTGGCGCTGCTCGAACCAGCCGCACCCGAGCTGGCCGCACGGCTAGGCCAGGACGGTGACCGCATCCGCAGCGAGGCCTACCAGCTGATGGACGAGGTGCGCAGCACCGACCAGGTCGAGCGACGCCTCGCGCTCCGCGCAGAAGCCCTTGAGCTTGGGGTCCGCGCAGCGACTGCTCTCGTGGTCGCTTCCGGTGGTCGAGCGATGTCGCTGTCCGCCGCGCCGCAGCGGCTGCTGCGGGAAGCCGCCTTCCACACCGTGCAGGCGCAGACGGCTCCCGTGCGCGCTGCCACCCTGCGCCATTTGCTGTCTCGCTCGTAGGCTGTGGCCATGATCCGCGCAGAGGTGTTCGACGTCGTTCGGCGGATTGCGTCCGAGCTGCTCGATGCCCCGCCAGCACGGTTGACCGACGACACGCACTTCGTTGACGACCTCGCCGTCGACTCCCTGGCCCTCGTGGAATACGCCATGGCCCTGGAAGATGCACTGTCCGTCCGCTTGTCCGAGGACGAACTCGCCCCCGTCCGCACGGTGGGCCAGTTGGTGGACCTGCTGACGGCGAAGAGGGCAGTCGACTGAACCTCCTGGCCGGCAAGCGCGTCTTAGTGACGGGTGTGCTGACCGAGGCCTCGATCGCCAGCGCCGTCGTACGCCTGGCTGTGGCCGAAGGCGCCGACGTTCTGCTCACGTCCCCGGTCTGCCGGGCCTACCGGATCACGGCACGAACCGCCCCACGACTGGGTATCCACGCTGAGGTCCTCGAACTCGACGTGCAACTCGAGGAGGACCTCGCGGCGCTGTCTGAGGCGGTCCGCTGCGCTGGCTGGGATCGTGTTGACGGTGTCGTACATGCCATGGCCTATCTTCCCGAGCACGACAGCACCGCCGGTTTCGCGGCCCAGCCGTGGTCGGTGGTGAGCGAGGTTGTTCAGACCGGCGCATGGTCCCTCGCCGCCGTCGTGCAAGCCCTACGACCGCTGCTGCTGGCCGGCTCGTCCGTCGTCGGCCTGGACATGGACGCGTCGCGCACCTGGACCGGGCAGGACTGGGTCGGCGTCGCGCAGGGCGCGCTGGAAGGCACCTCCCGCTACTTGGCACGCGAGCTCGGTCCAGACGGCGTACGGGTCAACCTCGTCGCGACCGGCCCGCACCGCACGATGCTGCGCCGAGCCTTGGGTGACCTGCCCTGGGATGCGCAGGCTCCGTTGGGGTGGGACGACACCTCAGGCGAAGCGGCCGGGCGCGCGGTGGTTGCCCTCCTGTCGGACTGGTTCCCCGCGACGACCGGCGAGATCGTCCACGTCGACGGCGGCGTCCATGCCCTCGGCTGAGCAGGCCGGCACCGACGCCCTCGTCGTTGAGCGCGTGCGCGGTGTCGACGTGCGCTGCTACGCGCAACGGCCCCACAGCGTGGTCGAGGTCTTGCACAGCGCACTTTCCGAATCTGCTGACAGCCCGCTGCTCATCGACCCTGCGCTCGGGGTCACCGTCACCTACCAAGATTTCGCCGAACTCGTCGAGGGCGCGGCCGCGGCCTTGCTCCAGCGGTGTGCGCCAGGCGACCGCGTCGCGCTCCTTGCCCGCAACGGGTTGGAAGCCGCCGTTGTCATTTGGGCCTGCGCCCGGGCCGGCCTCATTCACGTAGGCCTGCCTGTCGATGCGCCGCCTGCTCGCCTCGCTGACCTGATCTCCCTTGTCCACCCCGCCCTGGTGCTGGTCCAAGACGGGCTGGAGTGGCACGGCGAGTCAGCGTCGTTGCTGCTGCAGAGCCGCGTGACGTGGGATCCAGCGCGAGCCCTGCCGGACCAGGACGCGACCTACTCGCTTATCCCGAC
>JBKJLP010000005.1:0-5468 GCA_046596735.1 Mycobacteriales bacterium
ATGACCGAGACGGACGTCCGGCCGGGCACCTCTGAGGCGCTTGAGACCGACCTCGAAGAAGACACCGACGACAACCGAATGTCGCACTACGTCAAGCGCGACGACGTCCTGCGCAGCGCCGTAGACGGCGTTCCGGCCACTGCCCTGTGCGGCAAAAAGTGGTTCCCGGGTCGCGACCCGCAGAAGTATCCGCTGTGCCCGGTGTGCAAGGAGCTCGTGGAGCTTGCCGAGCAGTTCTAGAGTTTCTGCCCGACGAGCACCGGCTCCGCCTCGAGCACGATCCCGAAGCGGTCGTGCACTCCCGCCCTTACCGATCGGGCGACCCGGAGTAGGTCAGCGGTCGTGCCGCCGCCGCGGTGGACGATTGCCAGGGTGTGTTTGGTGGACAGGCCGACCGGACCGTCGAACGCTCCCTTGGCGAACCCGGCCTGCTCGATCAGCCAGGCCGCGGAGAGCTTCACTCGGCCGTCCGCCTCGGGGTAGGTCGGGGCTCCTGGGATCGCGGCCGCCTGCTCGGCGGAGACGATCGGGTTGGTAAAGAACGACCCGGCGCTGCGGCTGTCCGGGTCCGTGGCGTCGAGGACCATGCCCTTGCTGCGGCGCAGCGCGAGCACTGCCTCGCGCACCTGTGCGAGGGGGGCGGGGTCCGGCCCGACGGCGCGCTCCAGATCACCAGCGCGTACGGGTTGCGCCAGCGGGTCGCGGCGCAGCCGATAGGTCACGGCGAGAATGACCCAGCGGCTGGGCTCGGCCTTGAATCGGCTCCACCGATAGGCGAACCCCAGGTCGGTCAAGGTCGCCACGTCGCCGCTGCGCCGATCAAGGACCCGAACCCCGACCACGGTCTGCGCAACCTCCTGGCCGTAGGCACCGACGTTCTGGATCGGGGTGCCGCCGACCAGCCCGGGTATGCCAGCGAGACACTCGATCCCGGCCAGTCCTTCGTCGACGGCCTGCGCGACCAGGGCATCCCAACTCTCGCCGGCCTGCACCTCGACGAGCACATCATCGCCGTCCGGGGTGAGGAGCACGCCGCGTGTCGCGATCCGCACGACGGTCCCGGCCAGCCCCTCGTCGGGGAGCACGAGGTTGCTGCCGCCCCCCAGGACAAGGACGGGGTCCGTCCGACGCAGGACATCGACGAGCTCGGCCTCCTCGTCCACCGTGATCAGGCGCTCCGCAGGACCGCCGAGACCGAGGGTCGTGAGCGGGGCCAGCGGGACCCTGGCAGCCTCGCGCATCACACCGGCTCCGAGACGAGGACCCGGGACGTGCGTCGGCGGTAGCTGATGAGGTCAGCGGAAAAAGCGAGGAGCGCCAACCACACCAGCCCGAACCCGAGCAGCTTGGCCATCCCCATCGGCTCGCCGAGGACCACGACGCCGATGAGGAACTGCACCGTCGGTGCGAGGTACTGCAAGATGCCCAGCGTCGTCAGCGGGACCCGGCTGGCCGCGGCGCCGAACAGCAGAAGCGGCACGGCCGTGATCACGCCGGTCAGCGCGAGCAGCACCGCATGGTCGGGCCCGTGCGAGGCGAAGGTCGACCCTCCCGTCAGCCCTAACCAGGTGAGGTAGGCGAGGGCGACCGGGGCGAGCACGGCGGTCTCCACCGCGAGGCCTTCGACGGCCCCGACGCGCGCGGTTTTCTTGAGCAGGCCGTACGTACCGAAGCTGAACGCCAGGGTCAGGGCGATCCACGGCGGTCGGCCGTTCTCGATGGCGAGTACGAGCACCGCCACGGCGGCGAGGGACAGGGCTGCCCACTGTGCGGGCCGCAGTCGCTCGCGCAGGACCATCACCCCGAGCAGGACGGTGAGCAGCGGCGTGATGAAGTAGCCGAGCGAGGTCTCGACGACCTGCTCGCTGGTGACGCCGTAGATGTAGACGCCCCAGTTGAGCGCGAGGAACGTCGCCGCCGCGGCCAGGGTGGCGAATCGGCGCCGGTCGGCCAGCACCGCCCGCACGCCGGCCTGCCGCTTGACCGCCAGGACGACGAGGGCCATGACCAGCAGC
This sequence comes from Mycobacteriales bacterium, assembly GCA_046596735.1. Lineage (GTDB taxonomy): Bacteria > Actinomycetota > Actinomycetes > Mycobacteriales > SCTD01 > RYN-124. The sequence goes on from JBKJLP010000005.1 coordinate 2,016, forward strand.
GACCAGGAGATCCGGTGGGCGAGGATCTCCACCGGAACAGCTGGGCCGAGCAGCGGAAAATAGAGCGGGAAGACCCCCCACAGCAGGTAGGCCGTCGCGCCGAACAGCGCGCCGCGGCGGGTCTCGTTCACCCGCTCACGCTAGTCGGGGCAGGTCAGCTCAGGACCGCACGCAGTTCGGCGCACAGGTCACTGGCGGCATCAGCGGACGCGGGCGACCAGGCACCCATCCCGAAGAAGCCGTGGATGAGGCCGTCGTAGCGCCGCGCGACGACCTTGACGCCCGCCTTCTCCAGCGCGGCAGCGTAGGCCTCGCCCTCGTCGCGCAGCGGGTCGTACTCGCCAGTCCCGACCACGGCGGTCGGTAGGCCCGTGAGGTCCTCGGCGAGCAGCACCGAGGCGCGCGGGTCGTGGACGCTGGTCTCGTCGTGACCGAGGTAGTGGGCACCGAACCACGCCATGTCCGCGGCGGTGAGGAACAGCCCCTCGCCGTTCTCGATCCGCGACGGGTAGTCGCCATCCGGCCGGAAGTCGACGCCCGGGTAGAGCAGCAGTTGGGCCGCGAGCGCGGGTCCGTCGGCCTTGCAGGCCTGGGAAACGGCAGCGGCGAGGTTGCCGCCGGCACTGTCTCCGGACACCGCGATGCGGCTCGCGTCGCCACCGAGGTCGGCGATGTTGTCCGCCACCCATTTCGTCGCCGCCAGGCAGTCCTCGAACCCGGCCGGGAAGGGGTGCTCCGGGGCGAGCCGGTAGTCCACGCTGACCACCACCGCGTCGACGTCACGGCAGATCAGTCGCGCGTGGTCATCCTGGGTGTCGAGGTCGCCGACGACGAACCCGCCGCCGTGGAAGTACAGGACTGTCGGCACCGGGCCTTCGGTCTCCGGACGGTAGGTGCGGATCGCGAGGTCGCCAGCCGGACCGGGGATCGTGCCGTCCTCGACGGTGCGGACCTGCGCCAGCGTCGCGGGATCGCGGATGCCGTGCGTCATGGCGCGGAAACCGTCGCGGGCCTCCTGCGGGGTGCCGCTGATCATCGACATCGGGGTGCCCTGCTCGGCGAGCATCTGCAGGACGGCGGCAACAGGCGGGTCGAGCGGCACGTGGACCTCCGGAGACGAGTGGTCCCGACATAGTGCAGTGCGTACGAAGAAATCTCTACTGACGTTGGCGCCTGCCGTCAGCGTCCCGTGAGCTCGGCAGTCGGGTAAGCCTCGACCACCGCGTGCGCCAGCATGAGGCGCGGCTTGCCGGCGTAGCCGTAGTCGCGCACCATCCGGCTGTCGTAGATCCGGCGGAACGCGCCGCCGGAGATGACGCCGACGACCGGGGAACGGGTCTGCACCAGCGTCCCGTCGCGCATCGGCAGCGGGTCGCCGTACGACGGACCGGGGGCAGGCACGTCGGCGTTGCGCGAGCCGCGGTGCGCGGCCACGGTGGGCTCCGGTGACGGGACCACCTCGGCCGGCACGACCGTGACGTCGCCATGCACCCAGCCGTAACTCACCAGCGTCGCACCGTCGACCGGCCGCAGCACGCCGGTCGCATCGACCCAGCGGATGTCAGGCGTGCCGTCGGTCCGCAGCAAAGACCCCGGGTAGTAGGGATTTTTCGGGATGCTTTGGCTGACCGGCAGCTGGTCCAGGTCGGCGTCGGTGACCGGGAAGACACGCGGGTTCGGTTGGTACAGAGCCGCGAGGTCAGCCGAGCTCACTGCGACGCGGTTGCCACCGGTCACGAGCCACAACTGGCCCGCCGCATCCCGCGCGACGATGCCATCGCGCAACCTCAGCGGAGCGAGCGTGCCGTACGTCATGGATTCCGCTGCGGTCATGGGGACCGCGGACGCCGGATTGATGCGGTTGGCCGCCAGGACGGTCGGGGAGACCGGTCGCTTCAGCCCCCCGTCGAGAACGAAGAGCTTCCCGTGGGGATGACGGACCAGAGAACCGCTCGGGTGTGGGCCGCTGGGCAGCGGAGCCGAGAGCCGACGAGCCGCCCGCAGCGACGGGTAGGCGTTGTAGACCGTGCCGCCCCAGCCGTATCCCTTGCGAAGCTCGAAGTGCAGGTGCGGGCCGGTCGACTCGGCGTTGCCGCTGTCACCGCGCCAGCCAATCAGTTGCCCGCCCAGCACTCGCGACCCCATCGCGATGCCGGACGGAAACGCCCACGCCGCTGAGCCCACACCGTCGTCGGTGCCCGGGTTGTCGTTGTTGATGTGGAGGTAGAGCGCCGTCCAGCCGGCGGCCGGGCCACTGTCGGCAGTGATGGCGAGGTAATTGCCGCTGCCGCCGTCGAGCTTGAGGCTGGTCACGACACCATCAAAGGCGGCGACGAGCGGCGACATCTTCGGCCCCATCAGGTCCTGCCCCATGTGCATCCGGGCGCACCCGGAACGGCAGACCAGGAAGTTGTCGCTGTAGGTCGTGGCCCCCAGGACCGGGAAGGTGATCGGCACGACGACTGACTCGGTCTCGTACGACGTACCGGTGCCCGGATCGACCAGGGCGCCGGCCACCGTCGCCGTGGCGACGGTGAAGGCGAAGCTGAGCAGAAGCACAGAGCGGCGCATACGGGCAGTCCTGAACGATCGGGGACGAGTCCCCCTCGTGATCGACCGCTACCGGGCGATACCCGTCACCCGTCCGGGTGACGAGTCAGGTGCCGGTTGCACGATCGGCGCGAACCTCGCCAGCGGCCAGCAGGTCGACGCAGGATCCACACAGGTGCACGTCGCGGCGGACGAAGTAAGCCGCCTCGCCCTCACACAGCGAGCAGTCGGGCCGCAGCCGCACCGGCGGGCCGAACGAGACGCGGGCCCGGCCGGTCAGGCCCGAGCGGATCGCGGCCACCCAGCGGGCCTTGTCCTGCGCCGAGGCCGGCTCGTGGGCGCTTTCCCGGTCGAGCTGCTCGCGGTAGGCCCGCCGCCGCAACTCGTCGTCGTAGGCCTCCTGCGGAGACTGCTGGCGCAGCAGCGCCCGCAACGCCTCCCCGACGTAGGTGGCGTCCTGGGTGGCGCTCGGCTGGACCGGTAGCGCGCCAACCCGATCGCGCAGTTGGCGCGGCCGCCACCCGCGCTCCGCCAGGGCGTCCAAGACAGCAGCGACGTCACCGTCGTCCAGAGCCGTCCGCACGTCTGGCCGTAGATCGGCGAAAACGAAGGCCTGCAGGGAGGTGGGCGCGGACACGGGAGAAATGGCACCACGCCGGTACGACAGTTGGGTCGACCGACACACGATCTGTGAAGATTGAGATCTCAACTAACGTACGATGGCGTCATGACGCGCTGGCTGGATGGCTCGGAACAGGAGACCTGGCGCGCCTTCCTGTCCGCAGCCAAACTGGTCTTCGAGGAGATCGACCGCGATACGGTGCGCGACACCGGCATCCCGCACACCTACTACGAGATCCTCGTCCGGCTGTCCGAGGCACCCGACCGGGCGCTGCGGATGAG
>JBKJLP010000099.1:0-3897 GCA_046596735.1 Mycobacteriales bacterium
CGCATGGGCTCGGTCGGCAAGGCCGTGCCAAGTGTGGAAGTACGGATCGTCGACGCCGAGGGCACCGTCCTGGGTGCGGACGAGGACGGCGAGATCTGCGTACGCGGACCCGTGCTCATGACCGGCTACTGGCAGAGCCAGGAGGCCACCGACCACGCCGTACGCGACGGCTGGCTGCACACCGGCGACGTCGGCCACATCGACGCCGACGGCTACCTCTACGTCGTTGACCGGATCAAGGACCTCATCATCCGCGGCGGCTTTAACGTCTACCCGCGCGACGTCGAGGACGTGATGCTCGCGCACCCAGCCATCGTCTCTGCGGCCGTGGTTGGCAAGCCCGACCCCAAGTTCGGCGAGGAGATCGTCGCCTTCGTCCAGCTGGGCGCCGGCCAGGAGGCGACGTCGGAAGAACTGATCGCGTATGCCCGTGAGCACCTCGGCGCCTACAAGTATCCGCGGGAAGTACGCATCGTCGACAGCATCCCGCTGACCAGTGTGATGAAGCTCGACCGCAAGGCGCTGCGCGCCCAGGTCACCGGTTAGGACCTGATGCGCAGGAACGAAGCCGTCCTGGCGACGGTGCTGACCTTGCTGCTGCTCGCCGGCGGCGGGATCGTGTACTTCCACGACGATCCGCGGCCCTTCACGCCCTCGCAGGCATTGTCGGAGTTCCGGGCCGGGGGCGGCGCCGGGTCAGCGGCACCGACACCCGTCGCTAGCCGGCCGGCCCAGCCCAACGCCTCGTCGGCTGCGGTACCGGGCTCCCGGCCAGCGGCGCCGCAGAGTGCGCCGACGACCGCGCCGACATCGCAGCCCAGGGCACCGGCGACCCCCCAGGCCCGCGCAGCACAATCCGACGTCGAGCCGGGCGTTTATGACTACGCCACCGAGGGTTACGAGCAGATCGACGTCGGGGGTGCCCGGCACGACTATCCGACCGACAGCGCCGTCACCTACCGCCGGGGTGGTTGCGGGACCGTTGACGTTTGGCAACCGCTGGAGGGCCGGGTGAGCACCAACACGCTCTGCCGCGGCGCCCGCGGGATCGAGCCTCGCCAGAGCGTCCAGCGGCGGGAGTTCTACGGCCAGTCCGAGACGCAGGATCTGGTCTGCTCACCTGGCCTGGCGCTCGTACCTTCGCGCCCCGTGCCCGGGTCGACCCAGCGGGGTGAGTGCCGCAGCGACGACACCCTGCTGCGGCTCACGGTGCGGGTCATCGACGCGAACCCGGCGGTCGTGGGCGGGACGCGGACCCAGGCCGTGCACCTGCGGGTCACCGGCACGCTGACCGGTTCGACGCGCGGGACCACCGACCGAGAAGAGTGGTTCACCCCCGCTGGTCTGCTCCTGCGCGTGGTCGCCATCAGCGACACCGACCGGGACACCGCCGGTGGCGTCGTCAACTACAAGGAGAGTTACCGGCTCGCTCTGAAGTCGCTTCGCCCGCAGCGCTGACCTACGGTCGCTTGCGTGACCTCACCCGCCGCCCCTGCCGACGTCCTCGCCCTCGCTGGCCGCAGGGCGCAAGCCCGGACGGCGAAGGACTTCGCTGAGAGCGACCGACTGCGCGACGAGATCGCTGCGCTGGGCTGGACCGTCCGCGACGGCGCCGATGGCTGGACCGTGGCCGAACGACCGCCGTACGACGTTCTTTCTTCGGTCCGCGACCTTCCGGACCGGTCCGCGCTGGCCGACGCGCGACGTTGCACGGTCGCCGTCCTGGTCGAGGGCTGGCCGGACGACCTACGCACCTGCGTCGACGCGCTCCTGGCCCACTCACCGGACGACGTCGTTGTCGTCTTGCTCGAAAACGGCCCGACCGACGCCGGCGCCGTCGTCCACGAGCTGGCTCGCTCGCCGCGGGTCGAGGAACTTCACGTCGAGCGGCCGGCCGGCTGGGCCGAGGCCCGGCAGGCGCTGCTGCGCTACGACGTCGCAGCCGTGCATGTCCTGCTGGACCCCTCCACGGTGCTCGAGGGCGACGCGCTGACCCCGCTCCTTGCTGCTTTCGACGACAGCACGGTGGCCGGGGTCGGCTGGCGCGGCGTCAACGTCGCGGACGGCTGGACCGAGTTCGTCGACGCGGGTCCCGGCGAGGTCGAGGCGCTGCTCGGCTATCTGTTCGCCGTACGTCGGTCGGCCGCATTGCCGGTGCCCCTGCCGACCAAGGCGCGCTTCTACCGCAACGCAGATATGGAGTGGTCCTACCTGCTCCGCGAGGCCGGCGTAGGGCGCTTGCTCGCGCTGGAGCTGCCGGTACGCCAGGACCGACACCGGGGTTACCACGACAGCGACCCCGCCCTGCGCGATAAGGAGAGCCGCAAGACGTACGACCGTTTCCTCCAGCGGTTCCGAGGTCGGGACGACTTGCGGCTGCGCTGAGGCCGCCGGCTTTGTCACCCGTTTGGGTCTCCGAATCCGCTCGTCAGGGTCGATCCTTGCAAGCATGATCGTCCGCAGCCTCCTTCGGCGCCGGACCGTCGGTGAACCCGCCGGCCGGCCGCGCGAGGCCGTAGTGCTGTCCGGTGGTGGTTCCCTGGGAGCGGCCCAGATCGGCGCGCTGCGCGCGCTGCTTGAGGCGGGGATCGTGCCGGACCTGTTCATCGGCTGCTCCGTTGGCGCGCTCAACGCCACCGCGATGGCGATGAATCCGACGCTGGCTCGGCTCGACGAACTCGAAGCGATCTGGCGCAGCCTGAGCTCCCGTGATGTCTTCGGCGGCAACCGGCGCAAGGTTGCCACCCACTTGGTCCGCCGCGACGCTCACCTCTACGAGCCGGACGCGCTGCGAGCTCTCGTCCGGCGCGCCGTCCCCCTCCGCGACCTCTCCGAGACCGCGGTGCCCTGTCACGTCGTCACGACGGACCTGCGCGACGGCCGCAGCTGCTGGTGGTCCGAGGGCGACCCGCTCACGGTCCTGTCCGCGAGTGCTTGTCTACCTGCGGTCTTCCCGCCGGTGGCCTTGGGCGGCAGCCTGCACGTCGACGGCGGCGTGACCAATCCGGTTCCGATCGACCGGGCCCTGGACCTTGGCGCGGTGCGCACCTGGGTTCTCGATGTCACCGGCGGCGAGCTCGGCCGACGCGACGCGCGGATGACCGCTCTCGATGTGCTGCTGCTGTCGTTCGCGATCAGCCGGTCCGGTCTGGACGGCAAGCCCGTCGGGCGCCCCGGGCAGCATGTGGCCAGGATGGCCAAGCTCGATGTCGACCGGCACGAGTTGCGTGACTTCAGTAAGACCGGTGCGCTGATCGACCTGGGCTACGAGGTGATGACCGAACTGCTGCGTACCGAGCTGGTCCGCGTGCCGTCGGCGCGCCAGGGCGGCGCCTTCGTCAGCGCGCCTCGCTCAGCAGCTCTCGCATCCGGGTGACGCCCTTGACGAGGTCCTCGTCGCCAAGGGCGTACGAGAGCCGGAAGTAGCCAGGCGTCCCGAACGCCTCGCCGGGCACAACCGCGACTCCGACCTCATCCAGCAGCAGCTCGGCCAGCTCGGCCGACGTCGATGGCGTCCGCCCGCGGATCTCCTTGCCGAGCACGCCCTTCACCGACGGGTAGCAGTAGAAGGCCCCGAAGGGTTCCGGGCAGGTCACGCCCGGGATGTCATTGAGCAGGCCGACCATCGTCTGCCGCCGCCGGTCGAACGCCGCACGCATCTCGGCCACCGCGGACAGGTCGCCGGACACGGCCTCCAGGGCGGCCATCTGCGAGACGTTGGCGACGTTGGACGTCGCATGCGACTGCAGGTTGGTCGCGCCCTTGACGACGTCGGGCGGTCCGATCAGCCACCCCACCCGCCAGCCGGTCATGGCGTACGTCTTGGCGACCCCGTTGACAACAACGCACTGGCCGGCCAGCTCGGGGACCGCCACGGGCATCGAGACGTGCTCAGCG
>JBKJLP010000257.1:0-4612 GCA_046596735.1 Mycobacteriales bacterium
CGGCGATCTGCGTGTCGAGGCCAGGCACAGCGTCAGGGCTGGTCATGACGGCGGTACTTCCGGGCAGCCCGACGGCGTCGACGTAGACGGGATCGCGGCCGAGCAGCGCCGCAGCCTGGTCGCGCAGCGCGGACGGCGCCAGGCGGAGCGAGGAGCGCAGCCCGGTTGCGCGGACGGCCGCGGGGCCGCTGACGTGCGGGACCTGGGCGATGATCGCGGCGAGCGGCTCCCCCCGGCCGGCGAGCGAGATGACGTGGCCGCCGCCGAACGAGGTGCCCCAGGCGACGACCCGTTGCGGGTCGGCACCCGGCAGTGCCCTCGCGAACTGCAGTCTGCGCGCCAGTCCTGCAGCTGCATCCTCACGTCAAGGACTTGGCGGGGTGCGCCGCCGCTCTCGCCGAAGCCCCGGTAGTCGAAGACGACCACGACGTAGCCAGCGTCCGCGAACCGCTCGGCGTAGGCGTACAGGCGCAGCGCCCGGACACCGCCGAAGCCGTGCCCCATCACCACGACCGGGCGCCGTTCCTCGCCGCCAGCGGGTCGATAGACGCGGGCGGCGCAGCGCACGCTCTGCGAGATGAAGAACTCCTCGGTGCTCTTGAACGTCATGCAAGAAACGCTACTGCCTCTTGAGCGTCAGTCAAGATAAGGTCCCGCCATGCCTGCGAACCGCCGACCCGTGGACCGGCAGGCCAAGCGCGACGAGATCGTTCGGGTCGCTGCAGAGCTCTTCACCGATGTCGGGTTCGACGCATCGCCCATGGCGCAACTAGCGGCTGCGGCGGGCGTCACGACCAACACCGTCTACTGGTACTTCGAGGACAAGGACGCCTTGCTGGTCGCGGTCCTGGATCAGCTACTCGGTGAGGCGCTACGAGAGCACGAGCAGCAGGACGGCCTGCCCTTGCAGGAGCAGCTGCTGTGGGCCGTGAGTCGCCTGAAGCGGTTCGACAAGCTGGTCTCGGTCGTTCACACCCGAGCCGCCGGCTCCCGCGTCGTGGCTGCTTGGCACGACCAGTTCCACGGACTGGCCGACGCGCTGCTCGCGGACGGCTTCCGCCGGGCCGGCGTCGCAGAGAGCGAGCTCGCGGCAGCAAGTCGCATCGCGACGTTCGTCGTCGAGGGGCTGCTCACCCATCCACAGGACGAGCCCGCCCGGGACGCCGTCCTACACCTGCTCACGACGCTCGCCCCTCCCTCTCGGCTCAAGCCGACCGGGCAGAATTCCGACGCTGCAAGCCAGCGATAAGTGCCTACCTGCCCGCAGCACCCTGTAAGTAGGTGCCCGTTGCGCGATGCAGAGTCAGGTACTCGCGGACGGCTTGGCGCGACTCCGTCTCGGTGAGTGCAGCACCGGCGATGCCGGCGCTGTCCTCCGTCATGGCCAGTAGCAGGTGCTCGGTGCCCACGTGGTCATGCCGGAGCTGGGTGGCCCAGGACTCGGCCCTGCGTAGCAAGACCTGGGCTCGCGCCGCGGCAGGTACGACTCGGCCTGGCAGTCCGAGGGACACCTTCCCCTTTCTCCACGTGTTGCCGAAATAGCCCCGCGAGCCCCGGCTCGCGCTTCCGCGGAAGCGCTTTCTCCACAAGCAGTCAGCCGCCGGCCATCGCTCCGATGACGAGGAACGGCTCTCGGCCGTCGGCAATCGGCGCCGGCAACGGCGCGTCAACGGGCTCATGCGACAGATCCTCAGAACAACCGAAGAAGCGTACGAATGGCCTGCGCTGCAGGGTCGTCTGATCGCGCATCGTTCCGCGGAGCACGGGATGCAGCGCTTCCAGCGCAGTCAGCACCGACGCCGTCGACGGCTGACCCTCGACCTCCACGACGACCTCGCCCTGCACCTGCGCCAAGGTGCGCAAGTGCGCCGGCAGCACGATGCGCACCAAGCAAGTCACGGCAGCGTCTGGACCTCGACCGACAACACCGCTGGCAGGTCGCGCACGATCGGCTTCCAGTTGTCTCCGCCATCCGGTGACACGTAGACCTGACCACCGGTCGTACCGAAGTAGATGCCGCAGTCGTCGAGGGTGTCGACCGCCATCGCGTCGCGAAGAACGTTGACGTAGCAGTTCTCCTGCGGCAGACCCTTGGTCAGCGGCTCCCACTCGTCGCCACCGGTGCGGCTGCGATACACGCGAAGCTTGCCGTCGGGTGGCACGTGGACCGAGTCGCTCGTGATCGGGACGACGAAAACAGTCTCCGGCTCGTGCGCATGGACGTCGATCGGGAAGCCAAAATCGCTAGGCAGGTTGCCGCTGACCTCATGCCACTGGTCGCCGCCGTTGTCGCTGCGCAGCACGTCCCAGTGCTTCTGCATATAGAGCACGTCCGGCTTGGTCGGGTGCATCGCGAGGTTGTGGACGCAGTGCCCCACCTCGGCGTCCTGATCGGGGATCTCCCCAGACCGCAGGCCCTTGTTGATCGGCGTCCACGTGACGCCGTCGTCGTCCGTACGGAAAGCGCCAGCAGCCGAGATGGCGACGTAGATGCGACCGGGGCGGCTGGGGTCCGCGATGATCGTGTGCAGGCACATGCCGCCAGCGCCAGGCTGCCACTGCGATCCAGTGTCGTGCTTGCGCAGCCCGGACAGCTCGGTCCACTCCTGGCCGCCGTCAGTCGAGCGAAAGAGCGCCGCGTCCTCGACACCAGCAAGGACGGTGTCGACGTCGGTCAGCGAGGGCTCCAGGTGCCAGACCCGGGTGAACTTCCACGGCACCGCCGTGCCGTCGTAGTACTGATGCGTGCCCGGAACCCCGTCGTAGTCGAAGCGGCTGCCGACCGGCGACCAGGTCTTGCCGCCGTCGTCGGAGCGCTGGATTTTCTGGCCAAACCAGCCGCCGGACTGGGAGGCATAGATGCGGTTCTGGTCCACCGGAGAACCCTTGACGTGATAGACCTCCCAGCCGCCAAAGAACGGCTCGGAGACGCTCCAGTCCTTGCGCGTGCCGTCGGAGGTGAGGACGAAGGCGCCCTTGCGGGTGCCCACCAGGACACGTACGCCGCTCACTGGTGCAACCGGGCGGCGACGTTGACCAGAGCCATGCCGCCCCACGCGATGGCAAGACCGATCAGCGAGCTCGCGCCGTCGGTCGTGCCCATCACGATGGCGGTAATCGGAACTCCCATCACCAACGAGACGATGGCGATCCCCGTCGGGGCGTCACTCTTGGGCGCAATCTTGGCTGCGGCCACGCGCTCGTCCACGCGGGCGTCGATCTGGTCGCCCACCCGCGCCAGGAACTCGCCGATGACAGCGTCATCGTGCGCCGGGGTGAGATCGTTGCGGACAGCGAGGGTGACCGCGAGGTCGTCGCGGGTAACGGGATCAGCCATACCCCGAGGCTTGCGGCTGGGGCCCAAGGTGTCAATGCCGCCGGGCCGGATCGGGTAGGCAGGACTCGTGAGCCCGAACCCTGCCCTGCGCGACGCCGCCGAGGCGGTCAGCCGTGACCTGCCACCGGCGTACGCACCCCTGCTCGCCCCAGCACTGGAGTACCGCGCCTGGTGGCTGGCCCAGTGGCCGGACGGCGCCGAGCACGTCCTGGGACTGCTCGCGCAAGACGTACAGGAAGCGATCCACACGGCTCACGATCCGGACTGGCCGCTGTGCCCGGAGCACCGTGACCACGCGCTGTTCGTCGAGCCCGACCTTGGCCCCGACCCGTTTTGGGTCTGCCACCGCACCGGTCTGCCCGTTGCCTCAGTGGGCTCGTTGCCGGTCTGACCCCTAAGGGCAGGCGATCAGCGAGCACGAGAACGTGTTGCGCAGTACCCGCCACTCACCCGACGCGCGGGTGAGCTCGACCCGGCCCGCCAGCATCGGAGAGCCCGGTCGTACGACGACGACATCGGCCGTCGCCCGGAGATCTCGCAACTCGACGACTCCGGTGACGGCGACGCTCGACGGACCACTGAGCGCCCGAACCGCCTCCGTGAGCGTCATGCACTGCTTGTCAGTCAGGGCCTTGCTACCTCCGCCCGGGAGCGTGGACAGCTCGGCGTAGCGCGCGCAGTCAGCGACGAGCGCGGCGTGGACCCAGGCCTGTGTCGTCCCACCAGGGGTGGCCAGCCGGCGCATGTCGACAGCGGCGGCGATCCCTGCCGCGAGGGTGAGCAGGACGGCTAGGCCGACCACGACCGACGGCGTACGGGCAATCGACCGGGCCCGCCGCGCTTCGTTGCGATGTTCGCCGGCGAGCTGGCGGGCACTGATCGGAGGCGTAGTCACCGCACCAGTCTCGCCGACATGGCGAGTGGCGTCAGTCCAGCAGTGCGGTGGGGTGGAGCCGCACCGGGAAAGGCTCGGTCACCTGGCCGCTCTGGGCACCGACCAGCCGGAGTCGCTGGACGTAGGTGCCGTCCACGAGCTCAAGCACCGTCACCGACGGCTCATCCGGGTCGACCAGCCAGTACGACGGACAGCCGGCCTGCTGGAGACGATCTCGCTTGAGCAGGAGATCGACCCGCTGGGTGCTCGGCGACAGCACCTCGACGGCGAGTAGTGGGGCCCCCGGCAGCTCTCGCTCGGTGAACTGGGTCCGCGGAGCGACCAGCAGGTCCGGCTGCAGTTCGGTGTCCTCGGCGAGAGCCACCGCCAGCGGCGCGAAC
>JBKJLP010000420.1:0-10139 GCA_046596735.1 Mycobacteriales bacterium
AGGTCGGCTTGACGCCCACCGTGCCGGTGACGGAGGCGGGCTGGCGGATCGAGCCGCCGGTGTCGGTGCCGATGGCGAGCGGCGCCTGATAGGACGCGACCGCTGCGCTGGAGCCACCGCCGGAACCGCCCGGGATCCGATCGAGGTCCCAGGGGTTGTGCGTCGGTCCGTAGGCGCTGTGCTCGGTGGAGGAGCCCATCGCGAACTCATCCATGTTGGTCTTGCCGAGGATGACCAGGCCAGCCGCCTTGAGACGGGCGGTGATGGTTGCGTCGTACGGCGGACGCCAGCCTTCGAGGATCTTGGAGCCGACGGTGGTCGGGATCCCCTCTTGCACGACGACGTCTTTCAGGGCCAGCGGTACACCAGCCAGCGGTCCGGTCAGCTCGCCGGCGTCGACGCGACGCGCAGTCTCCAGCGCACCCTCGGTGTCGACGTGCAGAAAGGCGTGGACCTGGCCGTCGACCTTGCTGATGCGGTCAAGGTGGGCGTGCGCGACCTCGGTGGCGCTGACCTCCTTGGCCGCGATCGCCGTAGCGGTCTGCGCAGCCGTCCAGCGGGTGACGTCGCTCATGTCTCGTCGTCCAGGATCCGCGGAACGCGGAAGCGGCCTTCCTCGGCCGCGGGGGCTCCGGCCAGCACGGCGTCGCGGTCCAGCGACGCGACGACGACGTCCGGACGGGTGACGTTCTCGATCGGGACGGCGTGCGTCATGGGGGTGACGCCCTCGACATCGCCGACCTCGCTGATCTTGTCGACCGCTTTCAAAATGACGTCGAGTTGCGCGGCCAGACCGTCGAGTTCGCTGTCGTCGAGGGCCAGTCGGGACAGCCGCGCGAGGTGAGCCACCTCCTCGCGGGTGATCTCGGACATGCGGCTCCTCAGGCGTCAGCGGTGGGGGTGCTCTGGCGTCCAAGTCTAGGCGGGAAGGAGTCGCGGTTTGCGGCCGCGGCATCGGCCTGCAACACGACCGGAACATGACTCGCGCATGCTGATCGCATGTCCTACCTGCTGCGCGTCGTGCTGCCCGACCGGCCGGGCATGCTCGGGGCGCTCGCCACGGCCCTGGGCGAGGTCGGCGCCGACATCGTCAGCCTCGACGTCGTCGAGCGCGGACCGGACGGCGCCGTCGACGACCTGCTCGTGGAGCTGCCACCAGGCGGTCTGGCCGATCGACTCATCACGGCGGCGCAGTCGGTTCCCGACCTCATCGTTGAATCCCTCAGGCCCTACGTCGGAGCCGCCGATCTGCACGGCGATCTAGAGCTCGTGGAGGCCCTGGCCTCGACGTCGACACCCAGAGAGGTACTGCTGCACCACGCGCCCGGAGTCTTCCGAGCCGGCTGGGCGCTGCTGGTCGAGGACGGCGAACCCACCTTGCGCAGCAGCGGTGCGCCAGAACTCACGGCGTTTCCAAGCCCCTGGCCGACCGTGGCGGCAGCACGCCGCGTCGACCTTGACGAGGAATGGGTGCCGCGGGCTTGGCGCCTGCTCGGGACGGAGTTGGTTGTCGCCCCCGTCGGCAGCGCTGCCGTGCTGCTCGGCCGCCCGGGCGGGCCCAGCTTTCGCCGGTCCGAGGTGCTCCGCCTCAGTCACTTAGCCGGCATCACGGCAACCGTGGTCACTGCCGCCAGCGGCTGAGCCAGCGCCGCCAACGAGGCGTGAGCGGCGTCGACAGCTGGCCAGCTTCCGTCTCGGCTGTTATCTCCGGCCCCGCCGCACGAAACTCTTGCCACATCCGCACGACCTCCTCGGCATCGAACGGATACACGTTCGATGGCGGACCATCAAAAGATGTCCGGTTGACCCGGACGATCTTCTCGTTGAGATCGGCCACGGTCGTGCGTACCGCGCTTTCGGAGGGGAGCGACGCCAGACCCTCGCGGTAGTCCTCGACCTCTCGACGAAGAGCCAGCCCGGGCGGCAGGAGGGTGAGGCCTTCCCGGCTGACCTTGCTCTGGACCCACCACATCTCGTTGTAGGGCTCGCCTCGGCCCGGGATCGGCTTTCCTTTACCGGGCAGATCGTCGAACTCACCGCGCTCCTCGGCATCGCGAATCTGCCGATCGACGAACGACTCCCAGGACATGCCGGCCGGCTTGCGCTCCGTCATCACCACAACGTACGCCTGTGCAGGGCGTCGGCGCAGCGGCGCGCGACGCCCCCTCCCGTTGAGTGAGGCGTGAGGTCGTGACTGAACCGGATCAGGCGTCGGGGTCGGCGACTGCCGCGATTGCGCGGGCGGCGTCGGGGCCCTGCTCGAGCAGCACCAGCAGACCCGCGTCGTCCAAGGTGGGTACGCCAAGCTTGACGGCCTTCTCGTACTTGCTGGCACCGGGATCGGCCCCGACGACGACGAAGTCGGTCTTCTTCGAAACGCTGCCCGTGACCTTGCCGCCCTGTGCCTGTACGGCTTCGGTGGCGCCGTCGCGGCTGTAGCTCTCCAGCGTCCCGGTCACCACGACAGTCACGCCCTCCAACGGCCGCGGACCTTCGTCAGATCCCTGGTCCTCGGTGCGGGCTCCCCCGGCCCGAACCCGCTCGACAACCTCGAGGTGCCGCGGATCGGCAAACCAGTCAGCCATCGCCTGAGCGACGACGGGCCCGACCCCTTCGACGGCTGCGAGATCCTCGGGCGACGCGGCGATGACGGCGTCGAGGGTGCGGAACTGCCGCGCGATGTCCTGCGCCGCCGTCGGACCGACGTGTCGAATCGAGAAGCCGACCAGCAGCCGCCACAAGGGACGGTCGCGCGCCGCCTCGACGCCGCGCAGGATCTGCTCGACCTTCTTCGCTCCGAAGCCGCGCATCCCCTCGAACGACGCGTCCGTCAGGTGAAAGATCCCGCCAATGTCGGTGAGCCGTCCTTCAGCCAACAAGGCGATCGCGGTCTCGTACCCGAGCCCGTCGATATCCATCGCGCCCCGGCCAGCAAAGTGGAAGACCGCCTCCCGCAACTGGGCCGGACAGGACACGTTGTTAGGACACCGGACATCAACTTCACCGTCAGGCCGACCCAGCGTCGTCCCACATTCGGGGCACTCCGTCGGCATGACGAACGCGCGCTCGGTCCCGTCCCGCAGCGCCACGACCGGTCCGAGCACCTCCGGGATGACGTCCCCCGCCCGACGTACGACGACGGTGTCGCCGATCAACACGCCCTTGCGTTTGACCTCGTCCTGGTTGTGCAGCGTTGCGAGCTTGACCATCACGCCTCCGACCTGCACGGGCTCCATAAACGCGAAGGGGGTGACGCGCCCGGTCCGGCCGACGTTGACCCGGATGTCGTGCAGCTTGGTGGTGGCTTCCTCCGGCGGGTACTTGAAGGCGATGGCCCAGCGTGGTGACTTGCTCGTTGCTCCCAGCCTGCGCTGCAAGGGGATCTGGTCGACCTTGACCACCACGCCGTCGATGTCGTGCTCGACGTCGTGCCGGTGCTCACCCCAGTGAGCGATGTAGCGCTGGGCGCCGGCCAGCTCGTCGTGCACTTCGTAACGGCTCGACACCGGCAGCCCCCACTGAGCCACCTGCTCGTAGGCCTCGGACTGGCTCGCCGGGTCAAAGCCCTCACGGGCACCGATCCCGTGCAACGTCAGGGAGAGCGGACGAGAGGCCGTCACGCGCGGATCCTTCTGCCGCAGCGAACCGGCAGCGGCGTTGCGGGGGTTAGCGAACGGCTGGCGCTCCTCAGCCGCGAGCCGCGCATTGAGTTCGGCGAAGTCCTGCGTCGCGAGGAAGACCTCGCCGCGTACCTCGAGCAACGCGGGAATGTCCTTGCCCACCAGTCGATCCGGGACGCTGGCAAGCGTGCGTACGTTGCCAGTGATGTCCTCCCCCGTACGTCCGTCGCCGCGGGTCGCGGCCCGGACCAGCCGCCCGTCGCGGTAGACGAGCGCAACGGCAAGTCCGTCGATCTTCAACTCGCACAGCCAACGCAGCCCGTCGCCCCCATTGCGCGCCGCGCGATCTGCCCAGGACTGCAACTCCTGAGGTGTGAAGACGTTGTCCAGGCTCATCAACCGCTCAAGGTGGTCGACCGGCGTGAAGTCGGTGGAGAACGACTCCATCACCTTCTGCGTCGGCGAGTCCGGTGTGCGCAGGGTCGGCCACGTGTCCTCGAGACCGGTCAGCTCCTGCATCAGCGCGTCGTACTCGGCATCGGCGACCTTGGGCTGCGAGAGCACGTAGTAGCCAAAGGCCAGGTCCTCAAGGGTGCGGGCAAGCACGGCATGCCGCTCCCGGTCAGCCACGGGGACGCCGTCTACCTCGGTCACTCCGGTGCCTCCCCCAGTCGTCGGGCAATCTCCACACAGGCTTTCAGCGCTGCCACGGCGTAGGACGGTGACGCACCGGCGAGCCCACAGGTCGGTGTGGGTACGACGGTCTCCGGCAGTTGCTCTGCATCGAAACCGAGCCGCTGCCACAGCCGCTTGGCCGGCTCCATGATGGCGTCCAGGTCAGACAATCGGGCGTCGATGGAGGGGACCAGACCGAGCAGCAATCGGCGGCCCTGCTCGACGGCACTACCGAGGTCGTCGTCATCGCGTGGTGTCAGCAGCGTCGCGTCAAAGGACAGCGCCGATGCCCCTGCGTCGACGAGCAGGGCGGTGGGCGGCGACGGCGCGCAACAGTGCACGACGGTGTGCTCGGTGACCGCGAGGACCTCGGCGAGCCGGTCCCGCGCTACCTGGCGGTCGGGCGCCCGCAACCGCCCGAACCCACTGGCCGTCGGGATCTGTGCAGCCAGCACACCCGGTAGGGCTGGCTCGTCGAGCTGGAGGACGAGCACGGTGCCGGGCAGCCGACGACGCAGGTCAGCGAGGTGCAACCGCAGGCCCTCGGTCAGGCTCGCCGCGAGATCAGCGACGGCACCGTGATCCGCGAGCAACCGGTCGCCGCGGTGCAGCTCGACCATCGCGGCCAGCGTCCAGGGCCCAGCGCACTGCACCTTCAGGGCCGGCGGCACCACCCCGCTCTCCTCGAGCGCGTCGAGGTCACGGGACAGGAAGTCCCTCGCGCGCTGCCCATCCCGCGAGGGGCGCGGCGTGATGCGCCAGCCGCTGGGCTGCAGGTCGACATACAGATCGGCGAGCAGCGCGGTGGTGCGGCCGGTCAGATCCGCACCGGCTCCACGGCCCGGCAACTCGGGCAGGAACGGCAACGCGGCGAGTTCGCCGAGGACAGCACGCGCGGTCTCCTGCGGATCCTCCCCCGGCATGCTGCCGACACCGGTGGCAGCACCGGCCGACAGCGGCCAGCCAGCTGTCACGCCTTGCGGGCGCCGCTCTTGGTGGGCTTGAGCGCCTTCTTCGCCGGCGCCTTCGCGGCCGGCTTGGCCGGAGCGGCGGGCGCCGCCGCACGCCGACGACCGCCGCGCAGCCACTCGAGGTCGGCCGTCAGGGTCGCAATGACCTCATCGCGCGCAGCCACGGCACCGCGCACCGCGATGCTGTAGCGCTGGATGACCTGCAGGTCGGTGAGTTGTACGTCGTCGGACGAGGCCATGACTCCAACCTATCCGTCAGGCAGCGGCGGAAACCGTCGCGCTGCCCACGACACGGTCCCCGTCGTAAAGCACCGCTGCCTGCCCGGCCGCGATACCGCGCGCTGGCTGCTCGAGGTCGATCCGCCAACCGTCCGCGGTGGGCGTCACGCGGCATTCCATCGGCGCCCCGTGGGCCCTCAGCTGGACCGCGCAGAAGGCGGGCAAGGCGGCCGCCAGCAGCAGTGGTCGGTCAGCATGAATCGTGCGTACGTCCAGCGCCTCCGCGGGTCCGACGGTGACGGATCGGTCCACAGGCGAGATGGACAGCACGTATCGCTTTCGCCCGTCCGCGGCGGGCACCCGGAGGTCTAAGCCCTTGCGCTGGCCGACGGTGAAGCCATAGGCCCCGTCGTGCGAGCCGACCACCGCGCCGGTAAGCGCGTCGACGACCTGGCCTGGCTGCTCGCCCAGGTGCTGGCGCAGAAAACCCTGCGTGTCTCCGTCGGCGATAAAGCAAATGTCATGCGAATCAGGCTTATCCGCAACCGCCAGACCACGCTGCGCGGCGAGTGCCCGGACCTGGTCCTTGGTCAGATCGCCGAGCGGCAAAACGGTCCCGGCCAACTGCTCCGTGGTGAGAACCGCGAGGACGTACGACTGGTCCTTGGCCGAATCGACAGACCGCCGAAGCACGCCATCGGTGAGCCGGGCGTGGTGGCCCGTGACGACCCCGTCAAAGCCGAGCGCCAACGCCCGGTCCAAGACCGCGGTGAACTTGATCTTCTCGTTGCAGCGCAGGCACGGGTTGGGGGTGCGGCCAGCGGCGTACTCCGCGACGAAGTCGTCGATCACGTCTTCTCGGAACCGCTCGGCGAGATCCCATACGTAGAAGGGGATTCCGAGCACATCAGCCGTGCGCGCAGCATCACGGGCGTCCTCACGCGAGCAGCAGCCGCGCGATCCCGTACGCAGCGTGGCGGGAGCGGATGACAGCGCCAGGTGGACGCCGGTGACGTCATGCCCGGCGTCGACCGCGAGCGCGGCAGCGACCGCCGAGTCGACACCGCCGGACATAGCGGCAAGCAGCTTCATCGGCGTACGAGCCGGGCCCGCTCGACCACGGCCGGCAGGGCGTCGATCAGCGCGTCAACGTCAGCCTGGGTCGACGTGTGTCCGAGGCTGAACCGCAGCGAGGCGCGGGCCCGCTCCTCATCCGCCCCCATGGCCAGCAGCACGTGCGACGGCCGGGCGACGCCGGAGGAACAGGCCGAGCCGGTGGATACCTCCACCCCGCGGGCATCGAGCAGCAGCAGCAGCGAGTCACCCTCGCAGCCGGGGAAAGAGAAGTGCGCGTTGCCGGGGAGTCGGTCCGCACCGGGGTCGCCGTTGAGCACGGCGTCCGGCAGCGCTGCCATCACGCGGGTCACCAAGTCGTCGCGCAGCAGCCGTACCCGCTGGGCTGTCTCGACCTGGCGTGCCGCTGCCACCCTCGCCGCCGCCGCAAGCCCGGCCACACCTGGTGCGTCAACAGTCCCGCTGCGCAGGTCGCGCTCCTGGTTGCCACCGTGCAGCAGTGGGGTGCACGCAACGTCTCGCCCGATCACCAGCGCGCCGGCTCCGAGCGGCCCGCCGAACTTGTGCCCCGTCACCGTCATCGCATCAACGCCCGAGGCGGCGAAGTCCAGCGGCAGCTGACCGACGGCCTGCACCGCATCAGTGTGGAACGGAACCCCACATTCGTGTGCGACCCGGGCGAGCTCGCGGATCGGTTGGACGGTGCCGACTTCGTTGTTGACCCACATCACGGTGACGAGCGCGACGTCATCGGTCAGCGCTACCCGTAACTCGTCTGGGTGCACCCGGCCCAGCTCGTCGACCGGCAACCAGGTGACAGCGGCCCCTTCGTGCTCGGCAAGCCACTCGACCGCATCCAGAACCGCGTGATGCTCCACGGCGCTGGCCAGAATCCGGTTGTGCCGCGGGTCGGCTGCGCGCCGGGCAAAGAAGATGCCTTTGACCGCGAGGTTGTCGCTCTCGGTCCCCCCACCGGTGAAGACCACCTCTGAGGGCCGGGCCCCCAATGCGGCCGCCAACGCCTCGCGCGCTTCTTCGACGGTGCGTCGGGCGGCCCGGCCAGCAGCGTGCAGCGAGGACGGGTTGCCGGTCTGGGCCATCGCAGCGGTCACCGCCGCGACAGCCTCCGGCAGCATGGGCGTAGACGCCGCATGGTCGAGGTAGGCCACCGGGCGAGCCTACGGTCCGTTCAGCGCGAAAGCACCCGGCGGCTCAGCAGGACACCCTCGTACGGCAGTTCGGCCTCCGCCACCAACAGCACTTGGCTCGGCAACTGCCCCGATGCCAGCCGGATGTCGCGAGCCACCTCGACCGCGACAACTTCGGGGTCAGCGTGGGCAGCAGCCGCCACGTACACGAGCACGTCCTCAGCGCCATCTCGCTCACTGGCGCTCAGGACGATCCGCCAGTCCGACACGTCAGCTCGTCCCACCAGGGCTCCGGCGACGGCCCGTACGTCGACATTGCGCGGGCCGGTGCGCAGTTGCACCGGCGGCACCAGGGCAGCAGCCCGCAGGCCGACCACCCGCGGGACCGTACGGCCGCAGCCGCTGCAGGCCGCGTCCACAAGGGTGTCGGCGACATCGCCGGTGCGCCAGCGCACCAGTGCGCTGCCGCGCAAGCCCAGTTGAGTCACGACGACCTCACGCGGGGCCGTGCCGTTCGGGGCGGCTTCGCCCGTCTCGGGGTCGACGAGCTGGACGACCTCGAGGTCCGGGTAGGTGTGCAGCCCGGTCCGCCCAGCCGACTCGCGGCATTCGGCCCACATCAGCCGATGCCCGTCGCTGACGTGGGCGGCGAGCACCAGGCAGGCATCGGGTACGCCCGCGCGCTTGAGGGCTGCGCGTACGCCGGCCCGCTCGTCGTCGTACGGGGCCCCGACGAGCAGCAGGGTGCGCAAGGTCGAGAGCGGTGCACCGGCATCGACGAGTTCCTCAAGCGCCGGCACCGCTGCCGCGGAGGGGAGCGCCAGGACGGTCGCCGGCACCAACCGCAGCGCCTCCGCCAGCAACTCGACCCGGTCCCCGACGCTGAGCAGCGGAGAACCCGCGCCGAGTGCCCCGAGCTGCAGCGCCTGGGCCGAGGCCGTGACCATCTGCGGCAAGCCGCTGACGACGACGTCGGCGCCGGTCAAGCCGAGGACCTTCCACATCCGCGCACCGGCGCGGGCAATCACGTCAAGGTCCGAGCGCGTGCTGGCGACCGGAAAGCGCATCCCCAGCCCCGCCCACACGAAGGACGTGGGCCGGGTGTCGGCTTCGACCACCGCGCGGTAAGACCCAGGGCGTACGAGTCGGCTGAGCAGCGCTTTGCGGAGCACCGGACCAGCCGCGTGTAGGGCGAATCCCGTCTCGCCGGCCTGGACGACCAGCGCCGCAGCTCCGGCGGGATCCCCGTCCGGGCAGATGTCTCGCTCGCCGACCGCAGGCAGGCGGCTGAGCCCCGCCAGCGACCCGGTGGCCGCGGCCGTCTGTCCCAAGGCCTTGAGCCGCGCCCGCCACCAGGGCGAGAAGGGCCCGACGACGTCGACGACCTGCGTGCGCACCAGGCCCTCCTGCTGCTTGGTGCGTTGCTCCGGCGTACGACGGTCCCAGTCAGCCATGGTCGGCGAGTCTAGGAGGGAGCGGACTACGGTCGCCGGATGGACTCCTGGACCGCGAGCGACATCCCCGACCAGAGCGGACGAACCGTGCTGGTCACCGGGGCCAACAGCGGCTTGGGCTTGCACACCTCGCTCGAGCTCGCCCGCCATGGCGCCCGGGTGCTGATGGCCTGCCGCGACCCGCAGCGCGGCGAAGACGCCATGCTCCGGGTGCGCTCCGAGGTGCCCGGATCGCCCGTCGAACTCGTCCCGCTCGATCTGGCCTCACTGGCCTCCGTACGCAGTGCCTCTGACGACATCGCCCGGCGCACGGACCGGCTCGACGCCCTCGTCTGCAACGCCGGGGTTATGGCCGTGCCCCAGCGCGAGACGACGCCGGACGGCTTCGAGCGGCAGTTCGGGACCAACCACCTCGGACACGTCGCCCTGACGGCACTCGTGCTGCCGCTGCTGCAGGCAGCGGCAGCACCGCGCGTGGTGATCGTGGCCAGCGACGCCGCCAAGATCGGCAAGATCCACTTCGACGATCTGCAGGCCGAGCGGTCCTACGGGCGGTGGAAGGCCTACGGCCAGAGCAAGTTGGCCAACCTGCTGTTCCTGCGCGAACTGTCCCGTCGCGCTGGGCCGGCCCTCCTCGTGGCCGGGGCACACCCGGGTTATGCAGCGACCAATCTGCAGGCCTCACCGGGGCTGACCGGCGCGGTGATGGCGCTGGGCAACAAGGTGCTGGCCCAGTCCGACGCTGACGGGGCCTGGCCGCAGGAGTACGCGGCGACCATGCCGGATGTGCAGTCCGGCGACTACTTCGGGCCGAGCCGGTTCTTCGGCCAGCACGGCTCTCCGAAGCGGGTGACGCCGTTCGGGGGTGCGCGGGACGACGCGGTGGCGGCCCGCCTGTGGGACGTCAGCAACGACCTCGTCGGCGTCACCTTCCCCTACTGAGCGATCCAGCCAGCCTCCGCCCGCCGCCCTTGCGGC
>JBKJLP010000445.1:0-2831 GCA_046596735.1 Mycobacteriales bacterium
GCCGGGCACGTCGGGCGCGTGGCTGGCGGCGATGAGCGCGTTGGTGTTGGCCGGGTTACCCACGACCAGGACGCGTACGTCTGACGCCGCACCGGCGTTGATTGCCTCGCCTTGCGGCTTGAAAATGCCACCGTTGGCGCTGAGCAGGTCACCACGCTCCATACCGGCGGTGCGCGGCCGTGCGCCGACCAGCAGCGCGACGTTGACGCCATTGAAGGCGGCCTTGGCATCGGCCGTGATGTCGATCCCAGACAGCAGCGGGAAGGCGCAGTCATCGAGCTCCATCGCGGTGCCCTCAGCCGCCTTCAGCGCTGGCTCGATCTCCAGCAGGCGCAGCAGCACAGGGACATCGGGACCGAGCAACTGGCCGGAGGCGATCCGGAACAGCAGCGCGTAGCCGATCTGACCGGCGGCGCCGGTGACGGTGACGGTGACAGGGGCCGGACGTGCCATGAGGTGTGCTCCGCTAGGTCGAGGGGATCTCGAAGAGGTCGCCGCCGAGCCTACGAGAACCGAGCGCCGTCAGGCGCGGGGGATGGTGTTGGCCAGCGCGATCAGCGCGAAACCGAGGACGATCAGGACTGTGGCGTCCGCGACGCGACCGCGGACGACGAGATGGCCCGCCTGGCGCTCGCGCAGCGTGAGGCGCAGGCCGGCGGCGAGCAGTAGCCCGGCCCCGATCACGAACGCACCCGGCTGCCAGTCGAGAAGCGCCGCCAGCAGCAGTCCCGTCGCCACGACGGCCAGCACGGCGAGAGCGGGCAGTTCCTTCACGCTGCGGACCCTAGCCGCGTCTCGGACGTGTGACGTCGTGGACAACCGGGCAGGACGCTTTGGTCAGGTTCTTCTACCCCGTGGAGGTACACCCGTGGAGCGACCGCATCTGAGGGTCGAAGAGACCGGCCAGACGTACCCGCTCGAGGGGGAGGTCCTCACCGTCGGGCGTGGCAACGGCGTCGACATCGCCTTGGATCACCCCTCCGTGTCGCGACTGCACGCCGAGCTCGTGCAACGTGCCGGCTTCGTCTACGTGTGCGATCTCGGTCTGTCCTCCAACGGAACGCGGGTCAATGGACGGCCGGTGGCCAGGCGGGTGCTGAGCGACGGCGATGTCGTGTCGTTTGGGGCCGCCCGCGTGCGAGTCGGTGGCCTGGGTACCGCAGGCGAGGACAACACGGTCGCTTTGCGCCGGATGAGTGCCCCCGATCTGACGAGGCGCGAGAGCGACGTGCTCACCCGGCTGTGCCGCCCGGCCTTGCAGCAGGACGCCTTCGTCGCTCCGGCGACGGCCCGGGAGATCGCGACGGCCTTGTTCGTCACCGAGGCGGCGGTCAAGCAGCACCTGCTGCGGCTCTATCAGAAGTTTCGTATCGAAGAGGGCGTCAACCGGCGCGTCCGGCTGGCCAACGAAGTCATCAGCGCCGGCGTCGTACGCCCCCTTCCGGAGGACGAGGCCGCGCGCGCCCTGCAACACAGCTAACGGCCAGGGTTAGCCGGTGAGGCGCCGCTCAGCGATCTCGATGCAGTTGCGGAACAGCATGGCCACGGTCGTCGGACCGACCCCACCGACGCGCGGCGTGATGGCGCCAGCAACCTCGTTGCATGCCTCATCGACGTCGGGCAGTAGGCGTTTGCCCTCGTAGCGCACACCGCCGCCGATGACCGTGGCACCGGGGGTGATGTGCTCGGGCTGCAGGATGCCCGGCACGCCGGCAGCCGCAACGACGACGTCGGCGCGGCGGGTGTAGTCAGCCCAGTGGGGAACCCCGGTGTGGACGACGGTCACAGCCGCGTTGGCGGTGGGGCGCTTCTGGGTGAGCAGCAGGGACAGCGGCCGTCCCAGGGTCGTGCCGCGGCCGAGGATGCAGACCTCCTTGCCACTGATGGCGATCTTGTAATAGGCGAGCAGCGCCTCGATGCCGGCCGGGGTGCAGGGCACCGGACCGGGCAGACCCAGGGCGAGCCGGCCCATGTTGACCGGGTGCATGCCGTCGTTGTCCTTATCCGGGTCCATCTCCATCAGCGCCGCGTCAAAGTCGACCTGCGGCGGCGTGGGGTGCTGGAAGATCATCGCCGTGACGGCGGGGTCGTCGTTGAACCGGCGGATGGTCTCGATGACCTGCGCCGTCGTGGCGTCCTGTGGCAGGTGCGCATGGGGGCTGCCCATGCCGAGCTCGGTCGCCTTGGCCATCTTCATGCCGACGTAGCCGGCACTGGCCGAGTCGTCCCCCACCAGGATCGTGCCTAGGCCAGGGGTCACCCCGGCGGCCTTGAGGGCGGCGATGCGCGGAAGCAGGTCGGCAAAGACGGCCTCCGCGACGGGGGCTCCGGGCAGCATGCGTGCGGTCACCCCGGCAGCCTAGGGCTGCTGCTCGTCCTCGACGAGGGCGCCACGGGCCCGAGCGAGCAGGACCGCCTGCGCCAGGTCGATCCGTACGCCGGTCCAGTCGACCAGGTCCACCTCGCAGCCGTCGAGGACCGCGCCTCGCAGGTCCGCGCCGCGTAACTTCACGCCACGCAGCCGAGCGTGCGAGAGGTCGGCGCCGCGCAGGTCACAGCCACCGAGGTCGGCGTCGGACAGGTCTGCCTCCGCCAGCTTGAGCCCCGCGAGCGACACCCCGCGCAGGTCGGCTTGGCGCAGGGTGACGTAGGACCAGTCACCGCCCTGCACGGTGAGCGGTCGGAGGTCGCAGCGCAGGAACGTGGAGCCGGTGAGCTTGCAGCCCGACCACGTCGAGAAGGCCAGGCGTACGCGCTCGAACCGGCAGGACAGGAAGGCGCAGTCGGTGAAGGACGCCGACGACAGGTCGGCTCCGGTGAGGTCGACCTGC
>JBKJLP010000487.1:0-3391 GCA_046596735.1 Mycobacteriales bacterium
GCAGTGCCGCAACATGTTCGCGGAGGGCCTTCCGGCCGGCGCTGGTGAGGCCGATCCACGTCGTGCGCCGCCCCTCCCGGATTCCTTTTCGGCTGCGCACGTAGCCGGCGTCGGCCAACGCCGAGATGTGTTTTGACAGCACCGAGTCACTGACGTCTAGAGCTGCCCGCAGGGTGGCGAACTCCGCCTCGGACACCGCGGACAGCGTTGTAACGACGCGCAGCCGGGCCGGGGCGTGGATCAGCGGGTCAAGCTCGGGCATCAGCTGGCGAGCAGTAGAGCGACGAGCCCCAGAACCGCAAGCGCGGCGAGCGCGGCGAGTACCCGCGGCGAGATGCCGCCCGCGTGCGCTGCCGGGTCTTGCCGGTAGGCGCGCCACCATCGTACGAGGCCGAACGCGTAGCCGACTCCCCCGGCCACGGCGGCCACCGCCACGAGCCACCAGTGCGAGCCACTGGCGGCCCACAGTGCTGCCCCGAAGGATCCGATGTAAGCGGTCGTAGAGGTGGGGCCTTCCCCGAGAACGATCTGACTGGTCAGAGCGTCGACTCTGACGCCGTTGATGCGCCTGAATCGGTGGAGCATGAGGGCGGCCACGGCCAGGAACCCCGCCAGCCCTGCCAGCGCGACCGCCAGCCCGCGGGCCTCGTGATTGGCGATGCCGAATGCGGCGGTGCCCACCTGGATTGCAACCGCGCCGGCCAGCGCCGGGTAAAGACCGGTGGGTAGGCGCAGGCTGGCGGCCAGTTGCTGGCGCGCCTGGTCCGCCCCGGCGAGTACCGAGCCCGGGTCGCGGGGGTTCTGTTGCTCTGGCGTAGTTTCCATGCTGGAAAGCATGCCTGCTACTTTCCAGATTGGCAAGTCTGGAATGGCGTCAACGCGATCGCTGGGCTCATCGCGGCTCCCCACCAGAGCAGCAACCGACCGCCCGCGCCGTGGTCCGGCTTTCAGCAGCGATCGGGTCGGCCGCCGGAGTGTATGGCCTTGATAGCCGCTCGCCAACGCTCGTGCGAACGGCCCTTCACGTGTGCGCGCCTGGCGCGGTTGGGGGCCTTGAACGTCCGCTCATGCCGCGATGGGCGGGGGAGACCCGTGACAAGAGGGAGGTCAGGTCGCTCGTGCTGCGATCGCGGCGTACCTGCGGTCCGGTCTTTCCGGCACCTGCCGCCTCACGCGCTCGATCTCCGCGAAGCCCGCACGCGCGAGGCGGGCCGAGAACACGTCGGCCGGCCAGCGGTAGGCCGCGACAACCTTGTGGTCGAACTCAGCCACGGTGTCGTCGCTGTCGAAGAAGCCGACGACCAGCACGCCGGAGGGTGCCAGGAGCCGACGGAACTCGGTGAGCACGCCGTCGAGCGCCGATGGTGTTAGGTGGATCGTCGAGTACCAGGAAAGAATCCCGGCCACGGAGTGGTCGTGGAAGACCAGGTCGGTCATCGAGCCCTGCCGGATGTCCAGGCCAGGATGGGTCGTGCGAGCGTGGGCGATGAACTCCGGCACCAGGTCGACACCGATCACGTCAAGGCCGAGCGAGTGCAGGTAGGACGTCCAGTGACCGGGACCGCAACCGAGATCGAGCACTGGACCGGCCAGCCCGGCCAGGTTCCGCCGGACGAGTTCGACGTCAGCCTCGTGCTCCTGCGACCCGTCGCCGACCAGGTCGATGTACTGCTCGGACATCGACGAGTACGCGGTCCGTACGCGCTGAAGGTCCACCTGGGGACGGTAGAACACCGTCCGCTCATGCCGCCGGTCGTACTCGCGATCGCACTCCGAATCGCTGGGTGACGGCACCGACCGTGGGCGCCTATTGGCGTGGCTGACGCGATCGGCTCCGTCGCGGTCGAGGTTCCAGCACCCGACGGCGTTTTACTGCTGCTACGACAGGTGCCCACAGCCGGCGCCAGCCATCAACGATTCCTGCCGCAGCCCTTTCAACCCTTTCCAGGCCGCGCGTCCGGTGCACAAGCACGGGCTCGAGGGGGGAGACCAACCGGTGCAGCCCCCTTATGAGATGACGGAGCGCGGGGCCAACGCGCCGCGCCACCCAACGCCCCAGAAGGCCCATGGGCCGGAACATTCTCAGCAGGATCTGCACGTTCAGCCCGTGCCAGGCGACCGTGAGTCGGCGCCAGACCGGTTGGATCATCGCCCAGAGAACCCTGCCCACGGGACCGAGCAACCCGACCACACGACGACCCACACGGCGACCGAGGCGCAGTCCTGCTCGGCCCAGCGCGTTCGCGCCTCGGTCGTAGGCGTCGAGAAGGGCACTGAGTGCATGGCCGAGGCCTTGCACCAAGGACATGCCGGCTGCGAGGACCCATACCAAGGGACCGGTCGCGCTCACGAGACGTCAGCTTCGCTGGGAAGGAACAGGGCTTCTATCGGTTCTTGGAAGACGGCAGCGAGCTTGAACGCCAGCGGCAGACTCGGGTCATAGCGCCCGGTCTCGATCGCGTTGACGGTCTGCCTCGACACGTCGAGGTGATCGGCGAGGTCGGCCTGACTCCAACGGCGGACCGCCCGCAGCTCTCGCAGCCTGTTGTTCAAGCCACCCGCCGGCTCGAAACGGCAAGGGACCCCACCCAGGCCAACACGCCGACCATGACCGTGACCTGCAGGGACTGCCGCGCGCTACCCAGGTCTGCCGCGTCGAGCAGTCCACCGAACATCGCCGCGGTGAGCGTGGTGCCGAATCCCACCGCCATGGCTGCAAGCTGCACACCTCGCTGGTACTCATCAGCCCGCCGAAGGCTCCGCCATTGAGCCCACACCATCCAGAGGACCGCCGGCATGGGCGACAGTGCCCACGCTACGTGCCAGGCGTCGCGCGCCGGACCGGGGTTCACAGTCACCAAGCTGCCTTGCGTGAGGAGAAGGGCCAACAGGCCCGGTCCGACATCGCGTACCAAGGCGTGCTCCCTGGTCACGTCACTGAGGCTCTTGCGGCTCTCGGATGTCGTCATGCCCCCAAGGTGAAGGACCCTTGTCACAATGTCAAGTTTCCTTTACGAACGGTCCCTCAAGCCGCGTCTGAGCACGAGGGAGGGCGCTGGGTCCGTTGCCGGGCGTCGAGTCGTAGAAAATGGCCGCTGATGCCGCGCTTGGCCCGCAGCGGTCAGGCCGGGTTGCGGACCGCGTGACGGAGGTAGACCACGCCGTTGTCGAACCGCCCATGGTCAAGGAGCTCGAGGTTCAGCCGTACGCCCCGAGGCAGCGCCGGCTTGCCGCCACCGACCAGGACCGGGCAGAGCAGCAGCACGCACTCATCGACGAGTCCGTGTCGGAAGGCCTCCGCCGCGATCGCGGCGCCTCCGATGCTCAGGTCCAGGTCGGAGGTCTCCTTGAGCTGCCTTACCGCCTCTGGCTCGAACTGCCGCTCGATCCT
>JBKJLP010000191.1:0-4495 GCA_046596735.1 Mycobacteriales bacterium
CTTCTGTCTCACAGACCAACGCCTTCTACATCAAAGGCTGACAGGGCGACGCCCCGGACGAACGTCCCTTTGACGGCATCGCCGCTCAAGCAGGGTCGGCGCCGCTGATGTCGACTGTAGACGTCTGGACACGAACGGTGGCCTAAGGATCCCTCTGCGGCACAGGACCAGACGCCCACCACCAGGGACAGCGGTCACGGTATCGAACGAGTCCACATCTGTTAAGGAACGTGTCAGCGTCTCCGTTCGAGTGGCTTTGTCACTTGTGGGCGGTTCTGTGCAGGTCTACGGTTCTCGGCAAGCCGGACGGGCCGGATGGGCGTGGCGGACGTGCTTCCTCATGGAGACGGGACTCCTGAGCTGGCGCGGATCTGAGATGGAGAGGTCGGGACTCGGGGGAGTCTTGTTGTTCCTCTGGTCGATTCGTCTTCAGTAAGGGATATCCCCAATATGAATACGCGAGTACGCGCGGTCGCCCTCGTCGGTGCCGGCGCCCTGGTCCTCACCGGGATCATTGCGTTTGGTCCGCAGAACGCCTCGGCGCGACCGTTCGGGTTCCAGAGCCTGAACCCCATCCAGAAGCGGCACGTCTCCGGCTTGCTCGCCTCCGAGCTTGACAGCGGCAGCGGGGCCGCGAAGTCGCGCCTGGCCGCGCCGCTGAGCCCGTCGATCAGTGTCCCGCAGACCCCCGGCCCGAACGGCTGCTCTCTCACCCGGGGCTCGAACGTCAAGGTGAACCAGAACTGTCTGAACCTGACTGACACGGACCTTCAGGGCCGCGGCCAGGCGCAGAACGAGACCTGGGTGGCCGCCGACCCGAACAAGCCGGCGCACCTGGTCGCGACCTACAACGACTACCGCCGCGGTGACGGCACCTGCGGGGCGTCATACTCCCTCAACGGTGGCAAGACCTGGGCTGATACCACTACCCCGAACGGCTTCGCCAGGGGCGACTTCGTCGGCAAGCCGCGCGAGTACTGGCAGGGAGGCGGTGACACCTCGGTCGCCTGGGACACCAAGGGAAACTCCTACCTGTCGTGCCAGATGTTCAACCGCGGCTCCGGGACCTCCCCGAACCCCGACCAGTCCAGCGCCTTCTACGTCTATCGCTCCACCCATACCAACGGCGCCTCGTTCACCTTCCCCGGCCGACCGGTCGCCAGGCATAATGACACCTCCGGCGCCGGGAACTTCCTGCTCGACAAGCAGCTGATGACCGTCGACAACCACAAGGGCAGCAAGTTCGCCGACCGGGTCTACGTCACCTGGACAACCTTCGCCGCCGATGGCACCGGCTACATCTTCTCGGCACATTCGTCCGACTACGGCGAGAGCTTCTCCGCCCCCGTTCTGGTCAGCGGCGACAGCGCCAAGTGCGGTAACAGCTTCGGGTTGCCGACCCCGCAGGGACGCTGCAACGAGAACCAGTTCTCCCAGCCGTTCACGGCATCCGACGGCACCCTCTATGTCACGTATGCCAACTACAACAACGCGTTCACCGGCACCGATAACCGCAACCAGGTGCTGCTGGCCCGTTCGACCGACGGCGGGGTCAGCTTCAGCGCGCCGGTGAAGGCCGCCGACTTCAACGACCTGCCCGGCTGCGACACCTACCAGGGTGTCGGGGCCAACCCCGGTCGGAACTGTATTCCGGAGAAAGGTGCCAGCAGCAGCTCGGTGTTCCGCGCCGCGAACTATCCCATTGGTGCGGTCGACCCCACCAATCCCAACCGGGTCGTCGTCACAACGGGCTCCTACATCAACCGCGACTCTAACGAGGCCAACGGCTGCACCCCAGCCGGTTTCGCCGCCGACGGGCTGCCGCTCTACACCGGTGTGAAGACCGGCGGCTGCAACAACGGCATCCTCTACAGCGTCTCGACCAACGCCGGGGGTTCGTTCTCCGGCAGCACGGTCGACCCGCGGATACTGCCGGTTGTGACGACGGCCAAGAACCAGGGCAGCACCGACCAGTTCTGGCAGAATGCTGCCTTCACCCCCAAGGGCACGTTCGTGGTCAGCTACTACGACCGGTCCTACGGCAACGACAACACCACCGGGTTTTCCGACATCACGGTGTCCGCAACCCACAACGGGGTGAGCTTCGCTCACAAGCGGGCTACCTCCTCCTCCATGCCGCCCCCGACCCAGTTCAGCGGGCAGTTCTACGGGGACTACACCGGTCTGGACGTGACCGCGAATACGGCATACCCGATCTGGTCGGACACCCGGACAACCGATGAGTTCCTCTGCCCGGGGACCGGAACACCGGGCACGCCGCCTGCGGTGTGTTCGGGATCGGCACCGAACGCAGCCGTCGCGAACGACCAGGACATCTATCTGGCCGGAGTCGCCATTCCATAGATAAGGGCCGGCGAAAGGGTGCAGCGGTGGATCCAAGGCGACCGCTGCACCCTTTGTCGCCCCGTGACCTTGGACGGAACTCCAGCCCGAACCCGCCAAAGCGGCTTAGACAGCTGGCGAGCCAGGCGGGCGCCACATCATCACCACTGGGCCACCGGTCTTTGCCAGTCACGTGAGTGCCCTTGGCCGTCCCGCAGCCTGATCGGCCTGCGCCGACATGCCGCGTGGGAGACTCACGAGGTGATCGAAAACGAGGTTGCGGCGGTCATAGAGCGCGAACTCTCTCTGCTCACACCTGAGGTTCGAGGGTCCTCGGTCCAGCTCGAGGAGCTGCTGGACCCGGACTTCGGAGAGATCGGCAAGTCGGGACGCCTTTGGACGCGCAGCGAGATGATCGAGGCGCTGGTCGCTGACACCGATCCTGAACCGCACAGCATCAACGTCAGCGAGATGAGCGGCAGAATGGTCAGCTCGGGCCTTGTGCTCCTGACCTACCTCACGGAGGCCAAAGGACGACGGACGCGCCGCAGTTCGTTATGGCGCCAGTCAACTCAGGGGTGGCGGGTCCTGCACCACCAGGGCACCCCAGTTCCGTAGACGGATCGGTGACCGAGCGGAACTCCCACACTCTCCGGGCGCAGGAGAGCTCCAGCCACATGATCGACAGATGGGCGGACGTTCTCGAGTGTTTTGGCACAGTGTGACCGAGGTCGAGTACCTGGATTTGGAGGATCGCTTACGTCTCGTGCGCCTTCTGAAGACAGGCCCGGTCCGGGACATCGGACTTCTGGATTCGGCAGTCAATCGGCCTCGTTCCAGCGCGTTCGGGGACGATGCTTACCCGACGCCCAAGCCGTGCTCCTGCTCCGGTCAACTGCGCATCGAGCTTCACGGGGGCGCTGAGGCGGTCGATGGACCAACAGCGCCCGACCTTGCCGGCGCAGGGTCGTTGATCGCCAGCGGCGAGCCGATGAGGCATCGACATCATCGATGGCTTCCTGACCTTAGCCTCTGGCTTTCAGGGAGTCGCGGATCTCGGTGAGCAGGGCGACCTCTTCGCTCGGAGACTCTGTCGGCGGCTCGATACCTCGGGCGCGGCGCTCGGCCAGCTTGTTCAGGGGCATGACCACCACGAAGTAGATTGCCGCAGCCACGATGACAAAGGTCACCAGCGCGGTGAGGAACGCACCGAGCGGCACCCCGCCGGGTTGGATGCCGTCGAAGTTCGGCTCTCCGAAGATCTTGCCGATGAGCGACAGAAGGACGCCGACGAATGCCTTGACCACGGCACCGAAAGCTGCACCGATGACGAACGCGACAGCGAGGTCAATGACGTTCCCCCGCATGAGGAAATCCTTGAAACCCTTGAGCATCAGCCTCTCCCTCCGGTGTAAGTGTCACGACCAGCCAACGGTAGCCAGCAGGTGACCGGATAGCCATGTCCCTGGCCTGTCAGGCGCGCTTGAGCATTCTGAAGCCGCGCTACCGTGACAGGCCACCAGACTGCGGGCTACATAGTTCTCGATCACCGGTAGCCGATCCGTGAATGGTTTGAGTGGCGGAGATGCGGAACCGCTGGGACTAGCTTGACAACCTGACTAGTTCGCCAGACTATATAGTCGTGACCGCGACCGAGACTCAGCTGACCTGGCCCGGGGACTGGTTGCGCGGCGTGCTCGAACTTTGCGTCCTGGGCGTGCTGGCGGATGGTCCGACCTACGGCTACGCGATCGCCCAACGCCTCACCGGAGCCGGACTGGGCGTGGTAAAGGGCGGCACCCTGTACCCCTTGCTGACGAGGCTGGAGACGGAGGAACTGGTCGAGGCGACCTGGCGGGCGGGGGAAGGCGGCCCTGGCCGCAAATTCTTCGAGCTCACTGCTGAGGGCCGCGCCGAGCTGAGCCGCCGCGGGGTCCTCTGGGCCGAGTTCGTCACCCGCACCCGGCGCCTGCTCCCGGCCGGCCGAGCAGTCGACGACGTCCCTGCGTTGAATCCTTTGGAGATCTGATGATGAAGAACGTGTTCCGACCGCGTCATCTGCTGGATCCCTGGCGCGACGACTTCGTCATCGCGTTGAAGTTGCGGAAGGTGTCCGGCCGCCAGATCGGAGACGCGCTTGCCCTGGTCGATG
>JBKJLP010000324.1:0-2909 GCA_046596735.1 Mycobacteriales bacterium
GCGCGGCGGCCTGCAGGCCGGTGACAGCCGCTCCGATGACCTTGGCGCCGACGGCCCCCTTGAGCTCGCCGTACGTCGCCGAGAGCGTCACGGTGTTGCCGTCGATCTTTCCCTCGACCGCTTCCGAGACGAACTTGCCGTCGACGCGCAGGCCCTGCTGGTAGAAGGCGTTGGCCTCTGCGTCGCGGGTGCCGCTGTTCTTGTAGTACATCGTCACGTCGTGGCCCGCGACCTTGAAGTTGAGCTCGAAGCGGTTGCCGGGCGCGTAGGCCGGGTGAGCCGAGGCCTTGTCGACCGTGATGACACCGGTCAGGGACTTGCCGACCGTCTTGTAGGTGACGGAGGTGATGTCGAGCGCTGGATCCGGGCCGGGGGAGGTGTCGCCCTTCGGGTCCGCGAAGGTGGCGCAGGGTGCGGTCTTCGCGGCGAAGGCGGGAGCGGCGGTGGACGCAGCCAGCACGGCACCGACAGCGGCAAGGACGAGACGGCGGTTCATGGAAGGACTCCTGCTGGTTGAGGGTGAGGTCAGGCCTTGGCGGAGGTGGCGGCTGCGGTGTACATGCCGGCTGCGCCGGCGTAGCTGACCTTCACCGTGGAGCCCGGCGCGAAGCCGGCCTTGGCGACGCCCTTGGCGTTGGTCTTGGTGACGATCTTCTTGGCACCCGAGGTGAACGTGATCGGCTGCCCGACGACCGGCTGGTTGTCGTCGTCAGTGAGGGTGGCGGTGACGTTGCCCTGGCTTGCGCTGGCCCTCAGGACCGTCTTCTCGAGCGCGACGGTGAAAGGCACCGAGACGGTGGCGCCCTCGGCCTCGATGGTCAACGTGCGCTGACCGACCTTCTCCGTGACCGCGAGGGACGCCGTCGCGACACCATCAGCGCCGGTCGTGCCGGTGGCCTTGGAGGTGCCGAGCGTGAAGGTCACCGTCTTGCCGGCAACGGGGGCGCCGGCGCCGTCGACGAGCTTGGCCGCAACGGCTGCGCTGTCGCCGTACTGCGCCGTGACGGCACCGAAGTTGGACAGCGGGGGCGTCGGCGCCGCGAAGCAGTGGTTGTCACCGATGGCGTAGACGTCGTCGGCCGGCTTGGCGCTCTTCGTATTGTCAGTGGGCAGGATGAGCACGCCGGTGTCGGCGCCGGCGCGGCCCGCGACCGCCGTCAGCGTGGCTCCGGCGAGCGGGGCCTTGCCGTACTTCTCGATCGAGGCCAGGGGCACGCTCAGCACGACGATGCTCGCCTTGGTATCGAACTTGGCGGTCACCTTCGCGTCGGTGAAGCCCGGGTCGCCGCCCGTGCCGGCGGAGTCAACGGTCATGGCCGCCATCGGGCCGACCTGGCCGCTCTTGGCCGCGTTCTCTCGCACCGAGGAGCCGTAGGAGCTGAACGCCGAGGCCGCGACGGTGAACACGTGCTTGTTGAACGTGAAGTCTGAGTAGAAGCGGTGCCCGTCGAGTGGGGTGACGGTGGGTTTGGCGCCCAGCTTGTCCACCTTGAGGTAGGCCACGAGAGCGTCGGCCGTGGTGCGCAAGGTGTAGGCGGTGATGTCGAGGTCTGGGTCATTCGGCGCGTTGTTGTAGACCGCGTCGCCCTTGGGGTCCTTGTACGTCGCACAGTCTGCGGCCGGGTAGTCGGTCAGCGGGTCGCCGCCGGAGCCCGCGGGCGCTGCCGCCGGGGCCGGCGCCGCGGGCGCCGGCGCGACACTGGGGGCTGCGGGCGCGGCCGCGCCGCCACCGCACGCCGAACCCACTGCGTACGTCAGGTCCTTCGGCGCTGTCGCCGTGTCCCACGGCTCGGCGAACGCGATGTTGTCCCCAGCGGCCTCGGCGGCGAGGGTCGAGAAGGCCGCCCCCGCAGTGGGAATACCGGACGCCTTGTCCAGGTCAGCGAGCGGGACGGTGAAAAGGACCTTGCTGGCCTTCTGGTCGTAGGTGACCTTGATGTCCTTCACCTTCGTGCTGCCATCAACCCTGAGACCGGTCTGGGAGTACGCGGCCTGGAGGGCGGTGCCGATCTGCGTCGGGTTGTAGCGGTACGCGTACGCCTTGATCGCCTTGCTGCCGTGCTTGAAGGTCACGGAGAAGCTGTCGCCGAAGGAGTACTCGGGCGCGACGTTGAGCTTCTTCACGTACACCGACAGCAGGAGCTTTCCGTCGATCGTGTCGAAGGCGACACCCGTCAGGTCGAGGTCGTCCTCGGGGGCCGGCACAGCTGACGCATCTGCCGGTGCCGAGTCGCCCGCCTTGTCGGTGAACGTCATGCACGGGCCGGCCGGGGCGTCCTCAGCGAAGGCAAGCATCCCGCTGCCAACGAGGCTGGCGGCGAGGACGGCGCCGACGACGGTGCGGCGAGGCAGGTTGCTCGTGGTCACGATCACTCCTGGACCGGCGGGTACGCCGACGCTGGTAGGGCTGGGTGATCGAGGAGATTCGACGCCCCGGCGTTGGTTCCTGCCGGCGTCCCGAATCGGTTTATTGGACGATCGTGCGGGCGGTGGCCGGCCTGACGTACCCACCACGGCCGCCGTACGTCACGTCGATGTGCGCACCCGGCCTGGCCTGGACCGACGCGCGCCCGAGGCTGTTGGTGGTGACCGTCACTGTCATGCCGCTGTAGCCGAACCTGACGCTGGCGCCGACGTAGGGGTGCTTGGCCGGGGCGTCATCGTCCGTGAGCGTGATGGTGAACGTGTGCAGCGTCCCGGTCCCGGAGCTGCGCGTCGCGATCTTGGAGACCTCGGCCACGACCACGACGGTCCTGCGAACCTCGATCGCGCCGGTGCTGTCGGCGGTCCCCGTGTAGCGGACGGTGAGCGCACGGGCTCCCGCGGGGTCGGTCACCCGTGGGCTGAGGACGGCCCGGCCGGCATCATCCGTGACAGCCTTCGCCACGGCACCGGCGCCGACCTTCGCG
>JBKJLP010000076.1:0-4058 GCA_046596735.1 Mycobacteriales bacterium
TCTCGCCACCGACCGGCACCGCCGCCGAGCGCCTTCACCGCCGCCTCCTTCGCGGCGAACCGTGCGGCCAGCGATGCGACCGGCCGGTCCCGCTCGCCGTCGGTAAATAGCCGTTGCGCCAGGGATGGGGTACGGGTCAAGGCCCGCTCCATCCGGGCCACGTCGACCACGTCGATGCCCACGCCGACGATCACCGGCTCACTCGACCGTGACGCTCTTGGCCAAGTTGCGCGGCCGATCCACGTCCAGACCTCGGGCGCGGGCGACCTCGGCCGACAGCACCTGCATCGGCACGATGGTGAGCAGCGGCGTGAGCAGAGACTTGGTGTCGGGGATCCGGATGACGGTGTCGGCGTAGGGGATCACCGTCTCGTCGCCGTCCGTGGCGATGACGATCGTGCGGGCGCCGCGGGCGCGTACTTCTTGGACGTTGTTGACCAGCTTGGCCGACAGCGCATGACGAGCCGCAACGATGACGACCGGAGTGCCCTTGTCGATGAGCGCGATCGGGCCGTGCTTGATCTCGCCGGCCGGGAAGCCCTCCGCCGAGATGTAGGCGAGCTCCTTGAGTTTGAGCGCGCCCTCAAGGGCCATCGGATAGCCGACGTGCCGACCGAGGAACAGCACCCGAGGCTCATCCGCGAGATCCCGAGCCAGCGCGCGCACCGGCTCCATCCTGCTCAACACCTCGGCGATGAGGTCGGGGATCTCCTGCAGGTCACGCAGGTGGGCACGCACCTCGTCCGGGTCACGCGTCCCACGCACCTGCGCGAGGTAGAGCCCGACGACGTACATCGCGGCGAGCTGCGCGATCACGGCCTTGGTCGATGCCACCGCGACCTCGGGGCCGCCGCGCGTATAGAAGACCGCGTCGCTCTCCCGGCTGACCGTCGAGCCGACGGTGTTCGTGACGGCGAGCACCCACGCCTTCTGCGACCGCGCGTGCCGCAGCGCTTCGAGGGTGTCGGCTGTTTCGCCGCTCTGGCTGATCGCGATCACCAGGGTGGTGCGCCCCACCACTGGATCGCGGTAGCGGAACTCCGAAGCCATCTCCACCTGCACGGGCAGGCGGCACCAGCGCTCGATGGCGTACTTGCCGACCAGCCCTGAGTGGTAGGAGGAACCGCACGCGATGATGACGACCTGCTCGATGCCGCGGATGTCCTCGTCGCTCATCGCCAGCTCGTCGAGGTGCAGCAGTCCGTTGACCGATAGGCGCCCACCGAGGGTCTGGCGTACGGCCTCGGGCTGCTCTTCGATCTCTTTGAGCATGAAGAACTCGTAGCCGCCCTTCTCGGCGGCGTCGGTGTCCCAGTCGACATGGAAGCTCTCGCCGGGGACCACCGTTCCGGCCAGGTCGGTGACGGTGACACTGTCGCGCCGGAGTTCGACGACCTGGTTCTGATCGACGATGCGCGCCTCGCGGGTGTGCCCGATGAACGCCGTCACGTCGCTACCCAGGAAGTTTTCACCGTCGCCGAGGCCGATGACGAGCGGAAGGTTGCGCCGCGCTCCGATGACGAGGTCAGGCTCGTCGGCGTGGGCGACCACGAGGACGAACGAGCCCTCCAAGTCAGCGCAGACGCTACGGACCGTTGCGGCGAGGTCGCCGTCATAGCGCTCCTCCACCAGATGCGCGACAACCTCGGTGTCGGTCTCGCTGCGCCGCTGGTGACCGCGGGCCTCGAGCCCAGCGACGAGCGCCTCGAAGTTTTCGATCGTGCCGTTGTGGACGACCGCAACCTTGCCGCTGCAGTCGATGTGCGGGTGGGCGTTGTCCAAGGTGGGGGGACCATGGGTGGCCCAGCGGGTGTGGCCGATCGCCAGCGTGCCCTCAAGCGGGTCGGCCCGCAGCGACTTCTCCAGATCTGCCAGGAAGGGCACGGCGCGCTCGACCTGCAGCGCACCACCGGGGGACAACACCGCGACGCCGGCGCTGTCATAGCCGCGGTACTCCAGGCGACGCAGGCCCTCGACCACGACGTCCATCCCGGCCTGACTGCCGATGTAGCCCACGATGCCGCACATGCGGCACAGGCTATCCGGCGCCTACCCTGACCGGCATGCCGCTTGAGGGAGAGTACGCACCGAGCACCTGGCAGTGGGTCCGCGAGCAGGCTGAGCTGATCGAGAGCTCCGGCGGGACGCAGGGCACCGAGATGCGGGGCATGCCGGTGGTGCTGCTCACCAACCGGGGGGCAAAGACCGGCAAGCTGCGCAAGACCCCGCTGATGCGCGTCGAGCACGACGGCGTCTACGCCGTGGTCGCCTCCCAGGGCGGTGCTCCGGCACATCCGTCCTGGCACTTCAACCTGCTGGCCGACCCGCGCGTCGAGTTACAGGACGGCCCGGAGCGCCAGGACTACGTCGCTCGCCAGATCTCCGACGACGAGCGCAAGGAGTGGTGGAAGCGCGCTGTCGCCGCGTTCCCGCCGTACCGCGAATACCAGTTCAAGACCCGGCGAGAGATCCCCGTCTGGGTCCTCGAGCAGCCCTCGGCCTAGGCCGGTTGCGGCTCGAACGACGCCAGCAGCGCCTCGAGGGCCGCCTGGTCGGGGCCGACGAACGGATCAACGTCGGGCGCCGCGGCTAGCGTCGTCAGCAGTCCGGCCATCGCCTGCCGGGCCGGCGGCAGGTGCGTGCTCAGCACCAACGACGGGTCTAGGGCGCGCAGCGGCTGCAGAGAGGCCCCGAAGGAAGGACGGTCGACCCCGAGCACCCACGGGCTGTCCACCGTCGCCCACAGGTGTTGCGCGGCGACGAGTTCCTCAGTCACGAGATCGCGGATGTCCTCGACCTGCACCGCGTCGACGGACGGCATCGGGGCCCCGAAGCAGTCAGAGCTGAACATCGTGCCGGTCACGGTGTCGACCAGCCCGGTCGTGGCAGGGCTGTCGTAGACGGGCGGCCGGAAGCAGGTGATGGTCCGGTCCCCCAGGTCGAGGGACTGACCGGGGTTGAGCAGGTACACCCGGTCAGGGGTGATCGGATAGTCCATCCCCAGAATGCCCATGCCGAGGAAGGTCGTCACGAGCCGGGCCTGTGGTGCCGCCTCGAGCACCTCCATGAGGGCGCCGGTGTGGTCGCGATCGGGGTGAGTCAGGTAGATCCACCGCAGATCGCCCGGATCAACCTCGGACCACAACGCAGCGAGAAAGTCCGGTCGCGAGGCGGGCAGCCCGGTGTCCACGAGCATCGGTTGCTCGGCGTGCAGGACGAACGCGTTGACCGGAAGCAGGCCCAGGCCAGGGATCGCGGCGTGGTCGCCAAGCGTGGTCACGTCGGTAGTCGGTCGGAAGACGTTCATGACGGTGTCCTCTCAGTGGGTCTCGGGTGGTGGCGCAAACAGTTCGAGCTGGATGTTGTCGGGATCGCGGAACACCAACACGGAGCCGTACGGCTCATCGGCTATCGAGGACTGGGTGAGCGGGCGGTCCGCGGCGGCGGCGCGAACGACCCCGTGCGTCTCCAGATGGGACTGCCAGGCGACAAGGTCGTCGCGGGTCGGTAGTGCCAGCCCGACGTGGTCAAGGCCCGTCCGCGACTCGCGGAAGAGCGACCCGTCGTGGGCGTCATGGCGGTGCAGTACGACGACGAGCCCGAAGGCGTCGTCCGCCAGCAGCTTGGCCATGCCGCCCTCATGCGGCGCGTCCATCCGGTAGCTGATCCCGAAAACCTGCTCGTACCAGGCCACGCTGGCGTCAAGATCGCTGACGGTGAGCGCGACGTGGTGGATCCGAACGGGAGCGGTCGTCATGACGCCTCCTTGCGGTTGCCTCGCGCCGGCCGTCGACGCGGTGGGGTGAGGGAGCGGGTCCTGCTCTCCAGCCGCGGGAGGATGAGTTCCATCGCGTCGTCGAGCAGGTCGAACCAGCGCGTGCCGCCGGGCTCATTGGCCAGCTGCTGATTGACCAAGCCGCCGATGAACGCGACAACCAGGTCAACGTCTGCCTGCGTCACGTCGGCGATCGCTCGCAGCGGCGCATTCATCAACTCGTACGCCTCTTGAGCGACGGCGTAAGCCTGCGAACTCGGCTCGAACCCCGGCACGGTTCGCT
>JBKJLP010000442.1:0-5060 GCA_046596735.1 Mycobacteriales bacterium
CGGCCTTCGGCCTCGAGCGGGGCGAGCACGGCGTGGGTCCAGCCGTCAGGCAGGTCATCAGTCAGGGCCAGGAAGCCCTCGCCGTAGGCCCGTTGCAGCAGCCGCTTTTCGCGTGCGTCGGAGGCCCGCCGCAGCGCACCGTGCTCCCGGTCATCAAGGACGGTGACCGGCTCGCTGGCGCCGGGTACCGCTGCGGTGTCCAGCACGGCGAGCGCAACGTCAGCGGTGAATGCTGACCGGGTCAACTCCAGGAACGAGCTCAGCACCTCGTCGGCGTCGAGCCGGCCGGCCAGCACCTGGGACAGCGCGAGCAACTGGGTGGACCGCTGGCGCTCCTCGACCTCTTGCGCCGTAGCGCGGTAGGCGAGCGTCAGGGCGAGCGCCGGGATGACGGTGAAGGGCAGTAGCGCGGGCGCCGCCGAGGACACCGTGACCGCGGTCCCGCCGAGGGCGACCATCCCGACCGCCATGACGCCGGACAACCGCGCGCCGTCGCGCACGATGTGCCAGGGCTGGTCGTCGCCAAGCAGGCCGTAGACGCGCGAGAGCGCGATGAGGTTGATCCCGGTGAAGGCCAGCGTCCCGAGGACAAGGGCCAGGACGGTACGGGTGGTGAGGCCGCTCGTCGCCGGGGTGATCAGGTGGACCACGGCGACGAAGACCGCAGTTGCCGCGGCCAGGTTGCCGGCGTTGAAGACGGTCTTGACCCACTCGCGGCGCCGGATGATCGAGCACAGCACGCTGGCCAGGACGGGGACGATGAGGGCGTGGCTGGCCGGGAGCAGGAGCACGTCGATGACAACGGCCGCCTCGAAGAGCGTGAGCTCCTCGTTCTCCTCGCCGCGGCGGACCTGGACAGAGACGAGGTCGCCGGCCACGGTCAGGGCCAGAAGCAGGGCCAGCAGGACCGGGCCGTGCGCCCAACTCAGCCGGCTCTCCACCGAGGCGATCGGGCCGTCGGCGTGGAACAGCACGCCAGCCACAAGCTGAAGCCCCGTACCGAGAACAACCAGGGTCAGCACGAGCCTTCTCAGCCCTGCCGGCACCTGGTCACCTCGTCTCGCTCGTTCTTGTCCCTGCGCTTCGTACCTTTCTGTCGGCAGGAATCGTGGTCGGGCTTAGTCCCAGCCGCCGGACCAGTTACGGGCGGACCAGTTACGACCGGCCCAGTCGCTGTCAGACCAGTTACGGGCGGACCAGTTGCGGGCGGTCCAGCTGCCGTCCGACCAGTTGCGCGCTGCCCAGTTGCGGGCGGCCCAGTTACGCGCTGCCCAGTTGCGGGCGGCCCATTCGTCGGCGGTGCCGTCGGCGCCGGACCAGTTGCGGCCGGACCAGCTGCTCGCCGCCCAGTTGCGGGCCTCGGGGGACAGGGAGGACCAGCTGCTCGCCGCCCAGTTGCGGGCCTCGGGGGACAGCAGCGACCAGGAGCTCGCGGCGGCCTTACGGTCACCGCGCAGGAGCGCGTCGACGAAGGCGTCCCAAGCGTTCGGGTCGCCCGGCACGGTCGTGACCGGCTCCGCCGGCGCGGTGGGCGCGGCGCTGGACGAGGCCTTGGCGAGGTCGAGCCCGCCGGCACCAGCAGCGTTGCGGTCGCCTAGCGCAGTGGCGGTGTACGACGTACCGGTCACCAGCGCCTTGACCTGTCCGGGGGTGAGCCCGGGGCGAGCGGCCAGCACGGCAGCGGCAGCGCCGGAGACGACAGCCGTGGAGAAGGAGGTGCCCGAGCCGCGGAAGTAGTCCTCACCTACGCGGCTGCGCGGGTTCGAGCGGTCCACAAAGCTGGCCGGCGCGCGGAGGGAGACGAGGTGGCTGGCCGGCGCGACCAGGTCGGGCTTGGCGACGCCTTGCGGTGCCGGGCCGCGGCTGGAGAAGTCGGCCACCACGTCGTCGGAGGTGCTGGCGGTGCCGTTCTCGTCCAGGCCACCGACGGTGAGCAGCAGCGGGTCCGAGCCGGGGGAGGTGACCGTGGTGGCGTCCGGGCCGTCATTGCCGGCCGGGACGACGACCGTGACACCACGGCGCCACAAGGTCTCGAGGGCCTGGCTGAGCGGGTCGAACTGGTAGGGCAGTGGGCTACCGGAGGACAGCGAGAGGTTGAGGACCTGCACCGTGCTGGGGTCGACCATCTCCAGACCGGTCAGGACGGTGAGCAGGTTGGTCTTGCCGTTCTTGTCCGCCACCCGGATGTCCAGGATGCGCGCTGCGGGTGCGATACCGGCGTAAGCACCGGAGCTGTCTCCGCCGCCCGCCACGAGACCGGCCACGAAGGTGCCGTGGCCGTAGCCGTCGCCCACGCCCTCACCGGTGGCGTCGAGGTGGGTGACGCGCCCAGCGAGCCCAGGGACGTCCGCGACGCCGGTGTCGACGACGGCGACGGTGACGCCGCTTCCTTCGCTACCAGGGGCGGCTGGGAGGCCGATCGTCTGGCGGACCGTGACGGGCGCGCCGGTGTCAGAGTCGTTGGCCTTGGCGACCTGCAGCGGGGAGTCCGCGGTGATCCGGAACGACGGTGCGAGCACGGCGCCGCCCGGCAGTTCGGCGCTCACGCCGCCCACGAGTCCGAGGCGGTGCAGCACGTGTCCGCCGGCCGCCTGCACGGCGGCGGCGGCCGCGGCGACGTCTCCGGCGGCGGAGGTGACGAGGACGCGACTGAGCTCCTGAGCAACCGGTGCGCCGCCACTGGCGGGCAGGACGCCGAGGGCGGTCGTGGCGGCGAGCGCCAGCGCTAGCAGCC
This sequence comes from Mycobacteriales bacterium, assembly GCA_046596735.1. GTDB lineage: Bacteria > Actinomycetota > Actinomycetes > Mycobacteriales > SCTD01 > RYN-124. The sequence continues at coordinate 2,735 of JBKJLP010000442.1, forward strand.
CGGCGCTGGTGCTGCGCGCGCCGAGTGAGGCGCTCTGGCGGGTCTGGTCCTGAGACATCTGCGGGTCCGTCCGGCTGGATCGAGGCGGGTGACCTTCTGTGTCTCGGCTCCGGGAGGGACGTCACCCGCCACCCATTCGGGTGACGTTGCGTCACGATTGAACACGCTCCGTAGTGAACCTCGGAGGCGTCCTAGCCTGCCAGGAGTGCCCGTCGCCCTGGGCGACGTCGGTCCCCCATCACCCCGAGGAGCCCCTGTGTCCGGACCCCTTCGCCTCGAGCGGCACGACGACGGCGTCGTCGTGCTCACGCTGGCGCTGCCCGACGTCCGTAACGCGATGACCGCTGAGCTCACCGCCGCGTGGGGTGAGACCGTCGCCTCGCTCAAGGGCGATCGATCCGTACGGTGCGTGGTCGTCACCGGCGAGGGCCGGGCTTTCTGCGCGGGTGGCGACCTCGGCTGGCTGGCGGGCGAGCCCGATGCCACCCCGGACCAGCTGCGCGACCGGATGTTGCCCTTCTATACGACGTGGTTGTCGCTGCGTGCGCTGGACGTGCCGTCCATCGCGGCGGTCAACGGCGCTGCGGTCGGCGCCGGCGCGGCACTCGCGATGTCTGCCGACATCCGCTACGCCGGCGCGGCAGCGAAGTTCACCGTCCCGTTCGCCCAGCTCGGGATGCACGCCGGTATGGCCACCACCTGGCTGCTTCCGGAGATCGTCGGCCGGGCCGCGGCCCGCGAATTGCTGCTGACGGGTCGCGTGGCGGACGCGCCGGAGATGCTTCGCCTCGGGCTGTGCAGCGCGGTGTATGACGACGCCGACCTGCTGGAGCGCACGCTGGCGCACGCCCGTCAGGTCGCCGCGGGTGCGCCCGTGGCGCAGCGGCTGCACAAGCTCTCGCTGGCCAACGGCGGACACGCCTCGTACGAGGCTGCCCTGCAGTGGGAGGCCGTGGTGCAGCCGGTCACGCTGGCGACGCAGGACCTGCAGGAAGGCCTTCGGGCCAAGGCCGAGAAGCGGCCCGCGGCCTTCACCGGGCGCTAGCGGACGGGCCGTCGGAAACGGCGGCGGCCCCGGGCTCCGAACCTGCTCGCCTTCCCCTTGCGAGCGGGTCCGGAGCACCGGGGGCTCCGTCGGCGAGGACGCTACGAGGGCGAGCGGACCACCGTCAACGGACCGGTCCCCGCCCCTGTGGACGACGGTGTGGATGGGGTGGGGATGTCGTGGCGCGTCCCTGTGGATGACCGGGGTGCACGCCTGTGCATGAAGGTGTGGAGATCTCTGCGGCACCCCCGCTGACCTGCGGTGATGCTCGTCCACGACGTGTGGATGAAAGAAATGTGCAGGTCCGGAGGTCGGCGGTGGCCGCCAGGTGGTTCCCGGTCCGGTGGACGACGCAGATGGACCGCGTCCCGGACCGGCAACGACCCGCGTCGTACGGTCCACGGGTGAGCTCAGACCGAAGCGGGACCGGGGTCGTCCGGCGCGTCCCCGAGGTCGCGCAGGGCGGCGTCCCAGTCGGTGCCGCCGTCCGGCGCGTCGCCGTCGCCACCAGGCGCCGTACGGGAGACGAAGTCGGTCGGGTCGTCGAGGTCGTCCGGGCCGGGCAGCAGATCGGGGTGCGCCCACAGTGCGTCGCGTCCCTCGATCCCGCGCGCCGCCGCAAGCGCAGCCCACAGCGCAGCGGCTTCGCGCAACCGGCGCGGCCGCAACTGCAGCCCCACCAGCGTCGCGAAGGTCTGCTCGGCCGGCCCGCCAGTAGCCCGGCGGCGGCGCACCGTTTCGCGCAGCGCGGCGGCCGACGGCAAGGTGCCCGCGGCGGCCGCGTCCACGACGGCGTCGACCCAGCCCTCGACCAGCGCCAGGGCGGTCTCCAGCCGGTTGAGGGCGGCCTGCTGGCTCGGCGTGGGCTCGGCGTCGAAGACGCCTTCCCCCAAGGCCTGCCGCAGGCTCTCCGGGTCGCTGGGGTCGATCTCGCCCATGCGGCCCATCGCCCCGACGGCCCGGTCTATCGCGCCCGGGTCGACCTCGATGCCGCGGGCGTAGGCCTCCACCGCGTCGAACAGGTGCGAGCGCAGCCACGGCACATGAGCGAACAACCGCTGGTGGGCGGTTTCACGCAGGGCGAGGTAGAGGCGCACCTCCTCGGCCGGCACAGCCAGGCCCTCGCTGAAGATCGCGACGTTGAGGGGCACCAGCGCCGGACGCCCAGCCGGGCTCAGTGGCAGCCCGATCTCGGCCGCCGACAGCACCTCGCCGGCCAAGGCGCCGAGCGCCTGGCCGACCTGCGTGCCGAAAACGAACCCGCCGACCTGCTCCATCACG
>JBKJLP010000174.1:0-7967 GCA_046596735.1 Mycobacteriales bacterium
GCCGGGATCGTTGGTGTTGCGTACGAGGTGGTGGCCAGGGCGGCGTCCAGCCGTTCTTGAGCAGATCGCATCAGTGGGGTGTGGAAGGCGCCGCCCACCGGAAGCGGCAGGACGCGCCTAGCGCCGGCGGCCTTGAGCGTCTCGCTGGCGGCGCGTACGCCGTCCGCGGTACCGCTGACCACAACGTGGCCCGGAGCGTTGTCGTTGGCCGCCCAGGCGTTGTCGACCTCGGCCAGCACCTCGACAGCGCGATCCCAGTCGAGTCCGAGAACCGCGGCCATCGTGCCGGGTCGTGCGTTGGCCGCAGCCTGCATCGCTTCACCGCGTTCAGCAACCAGCTGCAGGCCCGCCTCCGGGGTGAGGACTCCCGCTGCGACCAGTGCCGTCACCTCACCCAAGCTGTGCCCCGCGACCGCGAGGACGGGCGCGTCCTGCGGCAGGCAGCGCAGTGCCAATAGAGAGGTCAGGAAGGTTGCGACCTGTGCCTCGCGAGTCGCGCGAAGCTCCTCGGCGTCGGCGTGCAGCAGCAGATGCTCGAGGTCCCGGCCGACCACATCGGAAGCATCTTTGACGAGGTGCCAACCGGCGGTGTCACGCCACGGAGCGCCCATGCCAGGTCGCTGCGATCCCTGTCCAGGGAAGACCAGGGCGATTGTCACCGGGCAAGTGTGCCGCAGGCTTCCTAGACTCGCGGGATGAGACGACGCGTTGTGGTGACCGGGATCGGTGTCGTCTCGGCTGCGGGGATCGGGCTGGAACAGTTCTGGACGGGCCTCCAGACCACCCCCGAGGATCGACGCGAACGGCGCATCGAGGACTTCGACCCGTCCCCGTGGTTCAGCCCTAAGGAAGCGCGTCATCAGGATCGGTTCGCCCAGATGGCCGTGGCCGCAGGCGATATGGCCGTCCAGCACGCCGGGGGTCTACCTGACGTCCAGGCGTGGCGCGCCGGCGTCTCGCTCGGCACCGGCATCGGGGGAGTGGGCACGCTGGAAACGCAGGTCGGCGTGCTCGCCGCCCGGGGTCCCGGCCGCGTGTCGCCGTTCACCATCCCGATGGTCATGCCCAATGCTGGGGCGGCCGCCGTTGCCCTGCGGTTCGGTTGGCAAGGCCCGGCTGAGACGCTCACGACGGCGTGCGCCGCCGGCACTCACTCCATCGCCGCAGGCGCGCGGCTCATCGCCGAAGGCCGCTGCGACGCCGTCCTCGCGGGTGGCGCGGAGTCGTCGATGACGCCGACGACGGTCGCGGCCTTCACGGTCATGACGGCGCTGTCGACGTCCGGCCGCTCGCGTCCCTTCGATGTCGCGCGGGATGGCTTCTGCATCGCCGAGGGCGCTGCGGTGCTGCTCCTCGAAGAGCGCGACGCCGCGATCGCTCGCGGGGCCAGCATCTACGGGGAAGTCGCTGGCTCGGCCTCCACCTGCGATGCCCACCACATCACTGCGCCCTCACCCGGGGGGGCGGGCGCTGCGCTCTGCATGCGCCTGGCCCTCGAGGACGCAGGCCTTGCCGCTGGTGACGTACGCGCGGTCAATGCGCACGGAACGTCGACGCCGCTCAACGACCAGGCTGAGGCGCAGGCCATCACGACGCTGTTCGGTGCGCGCGCGGTTCCCGTGTCCAGCATCAAGGGCGTCACGGGTCACAGCCTCGGGGCCGCAGGTGCCATCGAGGCAGCCGCTGTCCTGCTGTCGTTCCTGCACCGCGAGCTGCCGCCGACGATGGGGACGGTGACCGTGGACCCCTCGCTCGAGGTCGATGTCGTTCTGGAGCCGCGGGGCTGGACGCCTGGTCCGACGGTGTCCAACTCCTTCGGCTTCGGAGGACACAACGGTTCGCTGGTGCTGCTGCCGCCGGACTAGAACGAGATGACGGTGACTGTCTCAGCGGTGCACACCGGGCGCTCCTTGCCCTCCAGGTAGATCTGCTCTTTGAGGATCAGGTGCACCGAAGCGCCCATTCGCCGCGTCGACACGACAGTGCTCGTGAGCCTTACCCGGGAGCCAACCGGCACCGGGGCGCTGAAGCGGACCTTGTTGGTGCCGGCGTTGACCGCCATGGTCGCGCCCGAGACGGTCCAGACCTGCTGAGACAGGAACGGAATCAGCGACAAGGTGAGGTAGCCGTGCGCGACGGTGCCGCCGAAGGGTCCGTCAGCAGCACGCACCTGATCGACGTGGATCCACTGGTTGTCGCCAGTGGCCTGAGCGAACTGATCGACCATGGCTTGATCGACCGTCATCCACTCGCTGCTGCCGAGGACCTGACCCTGCGCAGCGAGTAGCGACTCCGCGCTCGTGAAGACGCGGGGCTGCCCCGTCGACCCTTGTGCAGGGGGTACGTCCGTCAAGGCGCGGTTGCTGATGCCGGTGCCCACACCGAGTGGGTGCCGGACGAAATGCGCTCGGGGAGGCGGATCCTGGCCACGACGTCGAGATCATCAGCCGTGAGGAGAACAGCCTCGCTGCAGTCGTTGACGGTGTCGATGGTGAAGGTGATCAGGTAGCCGTCGTCCTCGGCGGTGCTGCCGATGCGCGGTGCCATCGGGGCCTCGCTGGCGTAAACGCCCTCAGGGAAGGTGTACCGCTTCTCCGAGCCGGTGTGGTTGTCGTGCTTGACGATGCCGTTGAACAAAAACCAACCGGGCTCGCCGGTCACCGACCACGAGTAGCGATGGGGCTGACCGCCGTAGCGCCCGTTGATCATGCCGAACTCGGTGATGGAATCCGACAGGTCTTCTTCCTTGCACTCACCTGTCGTGAGGTTCAGCCGCCAGCGGTGCAAGCGAGGCTTGATCGTGCTGAGGTCGATGTGTCGATAGAAGTTCTTCCAAAAGTCTGAGCCATCCTGCTTGCGCGGGGACGGGTCCTGCTGGGGAAAGCCCTCAAGCCAGATCTCGTCGCCCACTTCGTAGGCGTTGGTGAAGTGCAACGCGTACGTCGCCTCCGCCTCAAACCACTGGACGTCCTCCGTCCGGCCATAGCGCGGGACGACGGCGAACCGACTGGGCATGTCGCGGAAGAACCGCGGCAGATGCACCTCGTCCTTGAGTAGCGTGGGGTCCCAGAACATGGGGAAGTCGTTGAGAATGCTGTAGTTCTCGCTGAACGCCATGTCATGCGGCAATCGCGGTCCGGGTAGGGGAACGTCAATCCAGTGGACGAGCTCGCCGGCCGCCGACACCACGCCGTAGTGCAGATACGGCGCCTTCTTGCCGTAGTTGAAGACGAGCATCTCGCCGGTGCGCTCGTCGACCTTGGTGTGGGCGCTGATGCCCTCCTCCGGGACCCACGACAGCGTCCCTCGCGGTTCGAGAGTGCGCGGGTCGTGGGCGTAGAGCTCGCCGCACATCCAGAACGATGTCAGGGCCTGTCCGTTGTGCACGACGACGTCGGTCGAGGAGGCGTCCTTCATCCGGCCGCGCGCTCCCCAGCCGTCCGGCCGGAGCGAGTTGGCCGGCATGTCCAACATGCCGGTCCACAGCGGTCCACCAGCTTCTTGCTCGGCGAGGAACCCGGCGGTACGGATGAAGCGGTTGCGGTAGGAGGCGGAGCCGTCCGCGAGGTGCAGTTGGTGCAGCATCCCGTCGCCGTCAAACGGGTGGTAGAGCCCGATACTCGGGTGCACGGGGTTTTCGGTATTGCGCAGGTAGATCCCTTCGAGGTCGGTCGGGATCTCCCCTTCGACCACGTCGAGGTCGTGGGCGTCCCACTCGGCCAGGTTGGGCGTCCAGGCGCCGGTGCGGTAGGGGTTGTCGTCGTCGGCCGGCAGCGTGGACAGCGGCGTGGAGACTTGGGTCGCGCGCATGTCAGACCCCAACGACAAAGGAGACGGTGGTCGTCGTCGAGCCACCGATGTTGAGAGTGCCGAAAGTCTTGGCACCTTCGACCTGATTGGCACCGGCCCGGCCGCTGACCTGCCTCGCGGCGTCGAGCAGCATGCGGACCCCGGTGGCACCTACTGGATGCCCGCCGCCGATCAGGCCGCCACTCGGGTTGACGGGCAGTTCCCCGCCGATCTCAAGCGTCCCGGATTCAACGGCTTTCCAGCTCTCGCCCGGCGGGGTGATGCCGAAGTGGTCAATCGCGAGGTATTCGCTCGGCGTGAAGCAGTCGTGCGTCTCGATGCCATCGAGGGCGAAGACGTCGGCGATGCTCGCACGAGCGAAGGCGTCGGTAATGGTCTGCCGGACATGGGGCATCACGTATTCCTCGTCGTGGGCCACCTTCTCCCGATAGGGCAAGCCGACGGTGCGGTGCCCCCAGCCCAGGATGCGCGGCACGGTATCCAGATCGACGCCGTGCCGGGCAGCCCAGACCGACGCGAAGGCCTGACCGGCCAGAACGACGCCGGCTCCACCGTCGGTCACCTGCGAGCAGTCCGTCCGACGCAAACGGCCGGCGACGGGTGGGTTGGTCGCCTCGTCGAGACCGAACTCGGCGACGCTCCAGGACCTGGTCTGGGCGAACGGGTTGGTGCGGGCGTTGCGGTAGTTCAGCTCGGCGATTCCCGCCAGATGCTGGGGGTCGAGGCCGTAGCGTCGGTCGTACTCGCCTGCGAGCAGGTCGAACTGGTGCGGCCAGACGTACGGAATGTCGTCGTCCTCGTGCCCTACCCAAGCGGCTGCCCGGAGCAGCCGCGCGGCTTGGTCGCCAGTGACGTTCTTCTCCTGCTCGACCCCAATGACCAGTGCGGCGTCGTAGCGGCCCGCTTCGATCTCGGCGCCGGCGGCCAGCAGCGCCATGCTCCCGGAGGCGCAGGCCGCCTCGTGCCGCATAGCGGGGACGCCCGCGAGCCCGCGGTCCACCGTCGCAGGCATAGCGCCAAGATGTCCCTGCCCGTTGAAGAGCTGACCGAAAGCGTTACCCACGTGCACCGACGCGATGTCTGCGGCGTCAACGCGGGCGTCCGCGAACGTGTCACGGACGACGTCCGCGACCAGGTCGCTCACGTCGAGGCCCTCGCGGGCGTAGTTGCGGGCGAAGTCGGTCTGGGCCCCGCCCAGTACGAACAGCGTCATGCTGGGCACCTGCCTCGTCTCGACGTCCTTGGATCGTCGCCCACTATGGCCGCAGCGACGCGGGCAATGCAACAGCGGTGGTGGCCGCGCTCACAGGCCTTCCGGGTCTCGGGCTGGTGACAGGACGTCCGCGCCGGCCGTCTCCGGCAGTCCGCGTAGCGCGAGGGTGGCCGCCGCGGCAAGCGCAGCCAACGCCAGGACCGTGGTGGTCGGATCTACGACGCTCGCGAGAACGCCCGCGAGCAGCAGCCCGACGCTTCCGGCGACAACGAGCACCGCCAGTGAAACCGCGCCCAGCGTGCCGCGGACCTCGGTCGGGAAGAGCTCACCGGCGAACGCCGTACGTACCGCCTGGATGGCCGCGTCGGAGCCGGCCAGCAGGAAGAACCCGGGGGCGTACAGCCACTGCTGTCCGCTGAAGACGAGCAGGGTGCCAGCGCTCATCGCCAGGACGGACAGTGCGAGGACCGGCCGGCGGCCGAAGCGATCGGAGAGTCTCCCGCCAGCGATGTAGCCCAGCAGGGTGGTCGGCGCTGCGGCGAATACCACAATCGTGAACAGTCCCTTCCAGCCGTAGTCGTCCTGCGCGAGTTCAGCGGCGAAGAAGAAGGACGCGGTCGTCAGCATCCCGACCGCGGCCAGCAGGATCAGGAGTCGGCGCAAGTGCCTGCCGTCGGCCGGCGCGAGGTCGGGCCACCAGGGCTGGCGTACGCGGCCGGTCTCTGCGGCCAGTGCGTAGGCACGGGTCTCCGCCAGGTTGCGCCGCAGGTAGATGACCACGCAGAGGGGCAGCAGGGCGACGATGTAGAAGAGCCGCCAGCCAAGTGGCGTGGCGTCCACAGCCAGCAGGAGCAGCGCGACCAGCCCAAAGCCGGTCGTCGAGATGATGCCGAGCATGCCGATGCCCGCACCACGGTGCTCAGGGCGCAGTTCTTCGGTGAGGACGACTCCAGCGAGCGTTTCCTCGGTGGTCAGAAAGACACGGGCGAGTACCTGCAAAACCACGAAGGCGACGAGGCCGGCAGCCAGGGCCGTGAGTCCGGTGAGCGCGGTGAAGGCCAGCACGCTGAGGAGCAGTAGCGGCCGGCGCCCCCAGCGGTCGGCCAGCCGCAACATGACGACACTGCCCAGCGCTCCGAGCCGGATGAGGGCGACACCGATGCCGAACGTCGCCACCGACACGTCGAGGCCGTCGGCGATGACCGGCGCCCCGAGCGCGAGGAGTCCGGTGTCGTAGTTGGTGAAGAAGCCGACGAGGCACAGCGGCAGCAGCACCGACCACTCGTGCGGGTCGAAGCGTCGCACCCAGGCGGGGCTCAACGAAGAGCCAGGTTCTCGGCTTCATCCCGCTCGATGGTGCGCACGTCACAACCGTACGGGCGGCCCGGTGCGTGCGACGCGGAATCGGCCAACACCTCGGGCTGGTCCCAAGGACGGATCGGGCATTTCGGTAGGTGCTGGTCTGCGACGACGGGCCCCGCCACCCAGAGTCTTCGGTGCTACCGCCGGTTGCTGGGCGAGCCTGATCGCCTGCGCACCCAGGAGCACCAGCATTCCGACCGCGAGCAACGCTTGTGTGCGGTCATCTGGGGGCACCGCCGCGGCCCGGCGCGCGAGGACGGGCGCGGCCTGCGGCGCTGGAGCGGGCGACCCGGCGGTCGACGGGACGGGCGCGGCGAACAGCGGCGGTTGCGCCGGCAGATCCAAGGGCGGTGGGACGAAGCCCGGCGCACCGGTTGAGCCAAAGGCCGGACCGCTCGACGTGGTCTCGGGAGGCGGACCCTGTGCTGGCGGTGGAGCCACGAACGGGTCCGGGGCCGGCGCGGTGATGACGGTGGCTGCGGTCGCCCGCTCCATGGTGAGAGAGAACGCCGAGCCAGGTACGGGGCGCAGCAGCACGTTGACCGTGCCCAGACCCGCCGGCAGCCCGACGACGAGCGACGTCCCGTCGATGCGCGCCACAAGCGGCGCCGAGCAGTCGCCGATCGGTGCACCTTCGAGTCGGCCGCCCTGCTCGGGCGCCCAGCGGTCCGTGGTCGGGCAGGCCTGGACGGCTGGCGTACCCACCGCGCGCGCAACGGTCACCCGGAGCTCGACCGCCACAAGTCCGGCCGCGAGGTCGATCCGTAGCGCGCTGACAGCTACCGGACCGGACGGGTCGGAAGCCACCCAGGTGCCGCCGTCTGGGACCGGTTCCAGCGGCTCGAGGGGCACCGGCAATCCGGTGCGGGTGCGGGCCCAGTAGCCCGTGACCGGATCTCCCGCTGTGGCGAACACCGGTGCTGCGGCGGCACTCAGGATGGCGGCGCCGACCAGCACAGCGGCGGCCCGCCTCATGTGCGAGTCCGGATCCGAGTTGGCGCGGTGCGCGACGCCGTCGCTGTGCCACTGCGCTGCACGGACGAGGGATCGCCGCCCAGGTAGGACCGCACGACCCGGTCGTCATTGAGCACCTCGTCTGGCCGTCCTTCCGCGATGACGCGGCCCAGTTCGAGGGCCACGAGGCGGTCGCACACGGACGACAGCAGCGGCATGTCGTGCTCGATGACGAGAAGGGCGCAGCCGGTGTCGTCGCGGAGCTTGAGCAGGAGTGGGCCGAGAGCCTCGGTCTCGCGCTGGGCAATGCCGGACGAGGGCTCGTCCAGAAGCAGAACGCTCGGGTCATGGGCCAGCGCCATGCCGAGGTCAACGATCCGCCGGCTCCCGGTGGACAGCTCGCGGACCTGCTTGTCGCGGAGTGCCCCGAGTCCGAGAAGATCCACCAGGTCCTCAACGGTGTACGCGACGTCGTCCTCGCCGCGTCGCGCATCCGGCAGGAACACTCCTGACGCCAGATAGCTGCGCACCTCGAGGTGACGTTCCAGCGAAACGGCGAGGTTCTCCGCGACGGTGAGCGAACCGAAGATGCGGGCGTCTTGGAAGCTGCGTCCCAGCCCCGCCATCG
>JBKJLP010000231.1:0-3080 GCA_046596735.1 Mycobacteriales bacterium
TCTCGAGCGCCTGCTCCCCCGTGTCGGGCTGCGACACGAGCAGCGCGTCGGTGTCGACGCCCAGCACCTGGGCGTAGTCGGGGTCGGGCGCGTGCTCGGCGTCGATGAACGCCGCGATGCCGCCGGCTGCCTGCGCATTGGCGACGGCATGCAACGCCACCGTCGTCTTCCCGGAGCTCTCCGGTCCATAGATCTCCACCACGCGGCCGCGCGGCAGCCCGCCGATACCGAGCGCCACGTCGAGCGCGATCGAGCCGGTGGGGATGACACCGATCGGGACGCGCACCTCGTCACCGAGGCGCATCACCGATCCCTTGCCGAAGTTCTTGTCGATCTGCGCGAGCGCCATCTCGAGCGCCTTCTCGCGGTCCGGTCCTGCCATGGGGTCTCTCCTGGTGTCTGGACGAGCGAGCGGCTCGTGCGGCTGTCCGATCGGCGGTGACGTTAGGAGCGACGTACGACAGAAAAGGCCTGCCGCGTCGAACGTGTGGACACCCGGACAGGACGGGACGCTAGCCCGAACACCTGTTCGAACCGCCCTAACTGGCGGCCGACACGCCGGAGGAATTCAGCTCTGCTGAGCAGCCGCCCGCGCCGCCAGGACGGCGCGCCAGACCAGCTTGGCGTCGTCGCCCTCGGTGAGCGCCTGGTGGACGGTCCGCCCGCCGAGCGTCGCGAGCACCTGGTCGCGCGCATACGAGTCGGCGTACGACGTCCCGACTTCGTTCTCCATCCGGGCCCAGAACTCGCTCAACCGCACGCCTGGAACACTAGACGTGGCAGCCCTCCTTACCGGGACGCCTGCCTGCCCTGCGCCAGCACTCCACGAGAGGCCCGCTCGATGTCGGACTACACCCTCACCACCCCCGACGGCTCGCTGCCGCTGTCGGTCGTCGACGGCACCGAGGCGCCGCGCGGCCTGGAGATCAGCAAGCTGCTCGCGAGCACCGGGTCGGTGACGTACGACCCCGGGTTCATGAACACCGCAGCCTGCGCCTCGGCCATCACCTACATCGACGGCGACGCGGGGATCCTTCGCTACCGCGGCTACCCGATCGAGGAGCTCGCGGAGAAGGCGAGCTTCCTGGAGGTCGCCTGGCTGCTCATCTATGGCGAACTTCCCACCGACGACGAACTCAACGGCTTCAAGGCCAAGATCCGCAAGCACACGATGCTGCACGAGGATTTCCGCGCCTTCTTCGGCGGTTTCCCGACCGACGCGCACCCGATGGCGGTGCTGTCCAGCGCCGTCAGTGCGCTCTCGACCTTCTATCAGGACTCGCTCGACCCGCTGGACCCCGAGCAGGTTGAGCAGTCGACGATCCGGCTGATCGCCAAGATGCCGACCATCGCTGCGTACGCCTATAAGACCTCGGTCGGCCAGCCGTTCCTCTACCCGGACAACAGCCTGGGCTACGTCGACAACTTCCTGCGGATGACGTTCGGTGTCCCCGCGGAGGACTACGTCATCGACCCGACGATGAGCAAGGCGCTCAACCTGCTGTTCCTGCTGCACGCTGACCACGAGCAGAACTGCTCCACGTCAACGGTGCGCATGGTCGGCTCCTCCAACGCCAACCTGTTCGTGTCGGTGTCCGCTGGCGTCGCGGCGCTGTTCGGCCCGCTGCACGGCGGGGCCAACCAGTCGGTGCTCGAGATGTTGGAGCAGATCACCGCCGACGGTGGCGATGTGGCGCGTTTTGTGGAGCGGGTCAAGAACAAGGAGCCCGGCGTCAAGCTGATGGGCTTCGGGCACCGCGTCTACAAAAACTATGACCCGCGCGCCACGATCGTGAAAAAGGTCGCCCGCGACGTCCTGAACTCTCTGGACAAGCCCGACCCGATGTTGGATCTGGCGATGCAGCTCGAAGAGGTCGCGCTCGCCGACGACTACTTCATCGAGCGCAAGCTGTACCCCAACGTCGACTTCTACACGGGCGTGATCTACCGCGCGATGGGCTTCCCGACCCGCATGTTCACGGTGCTGTTCGCGCTCGGGCGGCTGCCCGGCTGGATCGCTCAGTGGCGCGAGATGATGGTCGACCCGGCCACCAAGATCGGTCGCCCACGGCAGGTCTACACCGGCCCCGCCGAGCGCTCGTACCCCGGCTAACCCGGCGCGGGCGCGGCCTCGCCGCTGCGACCCGTACGCGATGAGTGGGGGTGCTCTCTCACCGTTCGTCCATAGATCCGGCGATTCGTGGAGGAGTCGGTGTGACGCAGGCCACGGCTGCGGCTCACCAACGGGCCGAGCGGGAGCAGGGATCCGCCCGTTAACGGCGAATCACGTCTGAGCCGTCACCGCAACGCGGCCCTTCGCTGGGGAGCCACATGTCCGACCTGACCCGTCCGAGCCGTACGACCGTCCTGCGGGCACTGGTGTGCGCCACGGCCGTCGCCGCTACCGCCCTCGGGACCGGCGCGCTCGCGGCCCCCAAGCAGCAACCCAAGGCTCCCGGTAGCGCGGCCAAGGTGCCGTTCGCGCTGGTCGAGGACCGCGACGTCAACGACCGGCTCCCCCAGCCCGAGGACCGCTACGCGGCCGCCAGCGGCTGCTACACCGTCCAGGCCGGCACGGCGGGTTACCTCACCGTCGTCAACGGCAACGCTGACTTCACCAAGGACGTCAAAGCCGCCACTCCCCTGCACTGGCGCGCTACAAGGCTCGGCGAGTACCTGCTGGCCACCAATAAGGGCCGGGATACGACCTACCAGGGAGCGACCTGGGACAAGCGCGGCTACCTCGCCGTTGCTAACCGCCCTACACCGCCTGCGACGGGCGTGGCCAACGCTTCTCTCCGGATCGTTGAGGACACGGCGCCCAGCACCAATGCCGAGTGGCGCTTAGTCGCCTCCGGTGCGAAGCCAGACGCCAAGACCAAGGGCAAGAAGGCCCAGACCTACCTCTTGACCGTGCCCTCGCGCGGCCTGTCGCTGCAAGCAGCGGCAGACGGGACCGGCATCCTCACGACTGGCAAAGGCGCGCCGCTGACGTTGCGGCTCGCGAGCACGTGCGCAGTGTGGCCGGAGATGGACACCAACACCGTCGGACGCCCGACCGTCGACAAGGGCAAGACCTC
>JBKJLP010000437.1:0-3593 GCA_046596735.1 Mycobacteriales bacterium
GCGCCGATGACGAACGTCTCGAAGGTGTACTTCGGATTGAGCCGGGCCGGCTCGACCATGCGCGCCCCACCGCCGCCGGAACGGCGCATCCCGGTGTCGCTGTCGGGGGCCGGGCGGGCGCGGTCGGTGCCGGGCAGCGTTCGGACGTTGTCGAACGGGTCGTCTGCGGCGCCGCGGTCCTCACTCGCACCGAGTTGGTCATAGGACCGGTCCTGTTGCGCGGCCTCGGCAGCAGCCTCGTCGACCGACTGCGGCTGCACGGTCACCGCGACGCGGATCTCCCGCCCGAACGCGGCGGAGAGCGCGCCGGCGATGACCGGTCGCAGGCGGCTGTCCAGAACATCTTTAGCGAACTCGTTAGGGGCCGCGAGCAGGACGGTGTCCTCCATCAACCCGAGCGGCCGAGTCAGGCCGACCCAGGCGCGGTGCTGTGGCGACAGTTGGCCATCGGACAGCCCGGTGACCGCGCGGGCCCAGACGTCTTCCAGGTCGTCGGGCCCGGGTGCACCGCCGTTGTCCACAGGAGTCGACTCAGGAAGCCCATGGTCACGGTCATCCACCGTGTCGAGGTCACCACGGCTCTCGCCGCCAGAGAGGGAGATCGTCCCGTCGTACGGGTCGCTCACAGAAGATCCTTCGCTGGTCAAGGGGGAGAACACGGCAAACCGGCCGGTGCTCGGGCGTGTCCACACAGTTGTCCACAGGCTGTGGAGAGTCGTGTAGCCGCGACCGCGTGGAGAGCCACAGGTCGGACGACCGGAACGCACGTCTGGCGCTGGCAGTGCACACCGCGGGGTCCCCGCAGAGGTCAGGGCGGGCAGTGCGAGCGTCAGAACGAGCGGCCACCTCGGGAGCCTCGAAGAGGTCCCAGTGGCGGGGGAGGTCCGGCGCGGGGACGCTAACAGTCAAGGGCCCGACCCGCAAGCAGTTGTCCACAGGTCGTGCGCAGCTCTCACCTACCCGGGAGCCGCCGCCGCCGGCGTGTCTGAGGCCAGCCTGTTTGACCCTCGCGCCGACGGTCCGTACCGTAGTGACGTCCTGTGCCCACCGGCACGATGCGCCCTCGGGCGCGACAGTCCTCCGGAGTCGACGCTTCTTCGCGTTCGGCCTCCGTACACGAGCAGACCACAGCGCCCCGGCGCTTCGGTCCGGGAGCAGTCCACCGTGAGCAAGCGCACCTTCCAGCCGAACAACCGTCGCCGGGCCAAGACGCACGGTTTCCGGCTGCGCATGCAGACCCGGGCTGGCCGCGCCATCCTGGCCCGCCGACGCCAAAAGGGCCGCACCGAACTCTCGGCCTGATCTCCCCGGTCGGGTTGGCTCGCCGCTGCCGGCAAGCCAGGCCCGCTGCTGACGCCTTCGACCAGGACGGGCCCATGCTCTCGCCCGACAACCGCCTGCGCCACCGCCGCGACTTCAGCGAGGTCGTCCGCCGGGGTCGCCGGGCTTCCCGGCCGCTCCTCACGGTCCACGTTCGGCGGCTCGACGAAGGGTCACCGCGCGCCGGGCTGGTGGTCAGCAAGCAGGTTGGCGGTTCCGTTGTCCGCAGCACGGTGTCGCGGCGCCTCCGTCACCAACTTCGCGAGGTCATGCCCGGCCTGCCCGCTGGCACTCAGCTCGTGGTTCGGGCGAGCGCTGCCGCTGGGGCAGCCTCCAGCGCTGAGCTCGGCAGTGATCTGCGCGCCGCTCTGCGCAAACTCGACGCGGTGACGGGCTGATGTCGGCTCCCGTGTCGCTCCACCGCCCGAGCCCACTGGCACGGCTGCTCCTGGCCGTCGTCGGTAGCTACCGGCGCTTCGGCTCGCCGCTGCTCAATGCTTTCGGACCGCGGTGCCGGTTCGCCCCGAGTTGTAGTGCGTACGCGATCGAGTCGTTGCAGCAGCACGGCGCCGTGCGCGGCAGTTGGCTGACCGTACGCAGATTGGCCCGCTGCCATCCCTTCCACCCCGGTGGGCACGACCCGGTGCCGCCCAAACGTTCTGCGACCATGGACTGTCCCGCCATGACCCGTGAGCCAGGAGCCCGCTCGTGAACCCGATCGAGATCATCGCCACCCCCGTGGCGACGGTGCTGCGCGGCATCCATGCCGTGCTGTCCACGTTCCTGTCGCCGGGCAGCGGACCCGCCTGGGGCTTGTCGATCGTGCTGCTCACGGTGGTCGTACGGCTGCTGCTGTTTCCGCTATTCGTCAAGCAGATCAAGTCGCAGCGCCGGATGCAGGAGCTCGCGCCACGGGTCAAGGAGATGCAGACCCGGCACAAGGGAGACCGCGAGACCCTCAACACCGAGTTGATGAAGCTCTACAAGGACAACAACACCAACCCGATCTCGGGCTGCTTGCCGCTGATCCTGCAGCTGCCGGTGTTCTTCGCGTTGTTCAGTGTCATCCGGGAGTTCAAGCCGGGGGCCCAGGCGAAGTACGGCCTCACCGCCGACCAGTTGGTTGAGGGTGGCAAGGCCAAGGTCTTCGGGGCCCCGATCTCGGCGGCGTTCAACTCCAGCGCCGACCTGCTGGCCAAGTTGGACGGCAACGCGACGATCGTGAAGATCGTGGCCGCCACGATGATCGTCCTGATGGGGGCCACGACCTTCTGGACCCAAAAGCAGATGATGGCTCGTGGCGGCGCGGTCACCGATCCGCAGCAGCAGCAGATCCAGAAGTTCATGCTGTACGTCCTGCCGTTCTCCTTCGCGATCTTCGGCTTCACCTTCCCGATCGGCGTGCTCCTCTACTGGCTGACGACCAACATCTGGTCCATGGGCCAGCAGCGCTGGGTCATCGCGCGGATGCCTCCGCTGCCGCCGGCGGGTAAGGCTGGCGCTGTGGCGAGCAAGACCGACCTGCGTAAGGACGCCGCGGGAGCCAGCCCCACCGTCCAGGCGGCCGTGGTGCAGCCGGCGGCCACGGTGCTGACCGCCAATCGCGCCGCCGCCGGCGGCCCCTCCGGCAAACGCCAGGCCGGCAGCCGCAAGAACAAGAACAAAAAGCGCAGCCGGCGCTGACCGACCTGAACCATGTACTGCTCTCCGTACCCACGACGAAGGAACCCGCGTGACCGAGACCGACCAGCCCACCGCCCCGTCCACCGCCGCAGACAAGGCCGCCCCCGAGGGTGACCTGCTCGTGCAGGAGGGTGACATTGCCGGCGACTACCTCGAGCGCTTGCTCGACATCGCCGACGTCGACGGCGACATCGACATGGACGTCGAGGGTGACCGCGCCATCGTCGCGATCGTGGGCGACGGCCTCGACGCTCTCGTCGGCCCCAACGGCGCAACCCTGGACGCCCTGCAGGAATTGACTCGGCTGGCTGTCGTCCAGCAGACCGGCATCCGCAGCCGGCTGATGCTCGACATCGGCGGGTGGCGTGCCCAGCGCAAGACCGACCTCACCGAGGTGGGCGTCAAGGCCGCGAAGCGGGTGCTCGAGTCGGGCGAGCCCGTCTCGCTCGCCGCCATGACCCCGTTCGAGCGCAAGATCGTCCATGACGCCATCGCCGGCGTCGACGGGGTCGTCAGTGAGTCCGAGGGCGTCGAGCCCGAGCGCCGCGTGGTCGTGCTCCCGGCTTGATGACCAGCACCGCCGCGGACGA
>JBKJLP010000484.1:0-9183 GCA_046596735.1 Mycobacteriales bacterium
GGCCGGGACCTGCGCAGCCAACGCCGCGGTCAGCACCGCCTGCTCGGCGTAACGCTGCCACTCCACCCGCACCGACCCCGCCAGCTCGGCAAGCCGCGCCTGCCACTGCGGACAGTCAAAGGGCGCATCCATCAACGCCAGCGGTGGCGAAGAACTGATGGACATGATCGAACACTAGTTCGATAGACCAAGAAAGTCAACAGCCGCAAGGACTTTTCAGGGAAACTGTGGCGAAGGCGCTGGTCCGTCCGCCGCCTAGCGCTTCTTCAGCGCCAGCCCGATCGCGGCCTGCACATCGACGAGCCCATGCCCCTTGTCGTACGAGGTCAGGGTGCGCGTGTTGCGCTCCGGGTCATCACGCTCGTAGTCGGCGCCTGCGGTGAACCGGTGTGCCGAGTCCTCGATGACCCGCTCGATGTCCGCGGGCGTCAGCTTGGGGTTGGCCTGGAAGAGGACGGCGACCACGCCCGCGATGTAGGGAGAAGCCATCGAGGTGCCGCTGATCGAGTTGAACGTCGCCACGTCAGCCGGACCCGGACCGTTGACCGGCGCCAGCCCAGAACTGCAGACGGCCAGGTAGGGGCGGCAGGAGCTCAGAATCTTGTCACCGGGCGCGGAGATGTCCGGGTAGGTGGTGGGATCGCCGTCCTGGCCGCGCGAGGAGAAGGAGGACAGCTTGTTGTCCCGCGCGCCGTTCTGCGCGTCGTTGTAGCTGGCGACCATCAGAATGCCCGGTGTCTCGTCCATACCCGGCGGGTTCGTGAGGGCCTTGGAGCCGCTTCCGCCATCGTTGCCCGCGGCCCAGACCGCGACGACTCCCTTGGCCACCAACGCGCGCTGCAGGATGACGTCTGCAGAGTTGGCGTTGAAACGGTTGCCGTTACTGCCGGCCGTCGGACCGTACGAGTGGTTGGTGACGCGGATCGGCGGGCACGCGGACTCGACCGGACCCTTCTGGTCGGTGGCCGCGCGGCACGGACGCTTCTGGTGCTGAAGCACCCAGTTCTGCGCCGCGGCAGCGTCGACGAGACCGATAGCAGCCCCGACCGACAGACCGACGAGCTTGGCGCCGGGAGCCGCCCCACGCAGCGTCTTGGGCGAGGAGCCTGTGGTCTTGGTGACCACACCGCCCACGATGCCGGCCACGTGCGTGCCGTGTCCGCCGACCGAAGCCGTGTCGGGGTCGAGCACCGGCGCGAAACAGGCCTCGCTGACGAGCGGGTCGATCTCGAGGTCGATGCCACAGACGTTTTTACGGTTCTGTACGACCTTGCTGACGCCGCCTTGGGCGAAGAACGGGTGCAGGGAGTCGATGCCGGAGTCGATGATCGCCACGGTCACGCCGGTGCCGTCGACGAGGCCCCCCGTGGCGGTGCGGCGCGTCGCCATCGCGACGTCGCTGCGGGTGGCCTTGTGGGCAGTGTCCAGGGTGTAGCTCAACGGCATGTCACCGTCGACATAGCGCACGCCGGGCTGGCGTACGACGGTCCGGACTTGAGCCGGGAGACCGACGGCAACGACGATGCCGACCTGGTCCCAGACCTGCTGCAGGCGAAGTCCCGAGCGCTTCGCCGCTGCCGCAGCGGCCTGCGCGCTGGTCCCCCGCACCATGACGCGCATCGGCTGCGACGCCGACGCGGTCGCGAGCTGACCGGCAAGCCACGGCTGAACCCGCTGGGCCTGCATCGCGGGAAGCGGTGCGCCGCTTGCCGCGATCGCCGGCAGCGGAGCCAACAGCAGCGCTGCAGTGGCAGCGAGCGCAAATCGTCGGTCTCGTCGCATGAGGGAGGCTCCGCAGAACGTCGGGGTCAGGGATTGGTGCTACCGGTGGGAGGCCACCGGGCTGGCTGTTTACTTGCAGATACCGCCAGCCGCGAACGTCGCCGCCTTCGCCGCAAGAGCCTCGTCAAACTCGAACGAGGCACCGACGTAACTACCCATTCCCTGGCCCTTGAGACCTGACAGCTTCTGACCCTTGACCTCGCCGCCGACGAGCGGCTTCAGGTCGGCGTACCGCACCGTCATGGTCACGTCGTTGCCCTTGACCTCACCCACCATCGCCGCAGGCATGAACGTCCCGTCCACGCGGATGCCCTGCTGGTAATAGGCGTTGGCCTCCTGATCCCTGGTGGTGCTGAACTTGTAGTAAACGACGACCTCGCGACCGCGGACCGTAAACGTCGTCTGTACGCGACTGCCCGGAGCAAACGTCGGGTGCGACTCATTCAACTTGTCCAGGGTCACCGTCATGACGAGTGCCTTCGCGGTCGAGGAGAAACGCACGTTGGTGACGTCCAGCGCTGAGTCACTGACCGGAATTGCTGAGGGCAGATCCGAGTCGCGGATCGCCGTGTCGCCCTTGGGATCGGTGAAGGTCGTGCAGGCCGACACGGGTGCGGCTAACGCGGGGGCGACACCAGCGGCTAGAGCCGCGGCGACTGTGGCGAGAAGGACGCGACGCAGCATGAGAGCTCCCTGTGGGCAGAACGTGACCTGAGACCAGAAGAGTTCGACGCGCAGTCGCAGATTCCTCCACCGCTTCGCGAACGGCGTTACTGCACCGTGGTCTGGCGCAGGGCGCTGGTGATGTAGCCGGGCTTGCCGGCGTACGTCATGTCCATCTTTGTCCCAGTCTTGACCCGCACAATCGCTTGGCCAGCCTTGTCGGTGGTGGCCGTGAGCTTCTTGCCGCTGTAGGCGAAGGTCACCGTCGCCCCTGCGTACGGGTGGCGGGTCGTGTCGTCATCGGTGAGGGTCACGGTGACCTGACGTGTCCCACCCGTGCCCGTGATCGTGTAGTTCAGCAGCGAGCGCTCGGCCAGCACGGTGGTGGCTCGGCGGACTGTCGTGGTGCCGTAGTTGACGGCGAGCGTGCGCTGGGCCGCGGGACCGGTGACCGGGACCCGCAGGCTCAGGGTGCCGCTGCTGTTGGTCTTGCCAGAAACGGTCGGTCCGCTGCCAAGCCGAGCGGTAACCGCTCCACCGGCAACCGGCTTGCCGTCGCTGCCGGTAAGGCGGATGGCCGTGGTCTGGACGTCACTCGTCTGGACGCGGCTCGGGGCGCTCACGATCAGGCTGGTCGCCGATGCCGACGCAGCAGTCACGACCACCGGCGCGAAGCAACGGTTGTCGCCCACCGTGTAAACCTGCTCGTCCGGCTTGGCAGCCTGCGCCGTGTCCGCCAGCAGGCTGCCCGCGGTGGGCGTGAAGATGCGCGCGTGAGCCGACGTCAACGTGACCGTCGTCCCGTCCGCTACGGCCGCCCCGAGCGCTTTGTCGAGTGAGGTCCGGTCGATCGACAGGGTGATCGTGCTGGTCTTGACGTCGAACACGGACGACGTCTTGACAGTGGCGTTGTAGACCGTGGCGATGCGTACGCCACCGGCGGCCGGAGCGCTCTGACCAGCCGAAACGAGCGCGCCGTTGGCGCCAGCAGCAACCGCGTCCGGCTGCCCGGCGTAGACCTCGACGATCTTGCCGTTGGCCGTGAACATCGCGTCGAAGCGGTGGCCGTTGCCGGCGCTCGGCTTGGTACCGAGCTTGTCGACCTTGAGGTAGGCCTTGAGAACGTCGGGATCGGTCTTGAAGTTGACGGCCAGCAGGTCGAGGTCGGGGTCATTGGGCGTGGGTGCGCCAGGGTTGGTCGCATTGGGGTTCGCGTCGCCCTTGACGTCAGCGATGTCCACGCAACCCGCGGTCGGACCGCCGCTGGCCGATGCAGCAGGGGCACCGCTCGCGGATGCACTGGCAGAGGGGGATGGACTGGCACTCGCCGCGGCGGCGCTGGGAGCAGGGGCTGCGCCGCCGCCACCGCACTCGACGCCGACAACGGGGCTCACCGTCGCCGGGGCCGGAGCGTCGTCATAAGTGAAGAGCACAAGGCCGCCGGCGTGGTCCGCTGTCACAGCTGTGAGCTTGGTGACGGGCTGGTCCAGGACCGGCTTCGCCGCGGACTTCGCCAGCTCGGTGATCTTGCCGGTGAGGGTCACCGTCTTGGTCTTCACGTCGAACTTCGCGGTCACCACGCCACTCGGGGCGCTGCTGGAGCTCTGGTTGAGGAAGCCGGCGCTGACGTCGACGGTCTGGCCCTGGAAGGCGGTCCGGTCGACGTACATCAGCATGTGGACGCCTGAAACGGTGAAGTCGAACGCGAATTCGTCGCCGGAGTCGCTGGAGCTCGTGCTCAGACCGGCCGTCGTGATCGTGCCCACGATGCTGTCGCCCACGGTGTCGAAGCTCGCGGCCACGATGTCCAGTTGGCTGTCCTCGCTGCCCGGTACGCCTTCCTGGCCCGTGGTGGAGTCGGCCTTTTTGTCTGTCCAGGTACCGCACGCGGTCTCGTCGGCAAAGGCGGCGAGGCCACCCACGATCAAGCTGCCGGCGAGCGCAACACCGGCGACGGCGCGAAGGCTGGGACGTGACACGTGGGGCTCCTGAAGGCGGCGGATGCGGCTGACGGTGAAAAACGGCGGGTCGAACTAGCCGACGACGAACTCGTCGGAGGTTTTGGCTTGGTCGTAGTTGGCGACCGGGAAGATGCCGGTCGCGGGTTCGACTAGCTCGGTGCTGGCGCTCAGCAGCATGAGTTCAGCACCAGGCTTGACCGAACCCGGAAGGCCCTTGAGGTTGACGCGGAACGTGACGGAATTGCCTGCAACAACCGGGGAGAAATCAAAGGAGGTGCTGGTGCTTCCGGTGTCGTCAGGCGGGCTCCCGCAATCGGCAAACGCGAAGACGCCGGCGATTCTGGTGCCCGGTACGTAACTCATGTAGTACTCGCCGCAGTCCGAGACCGTGAACCTGACCTGGTACTCCGTCGTTCCGTCTGTCGTGGCGGGCGCGGCGAGGGTCATCTTGGCCACGATGGTCTTCGGCACATACCTCTTGCCGCTACCCGTGCCCGTCGTGGAGTACTGGACCCTGACGATGTCCGCCTTGCCCGCGACGGAGTCCCCGGCCGGGTCCTTGAACGTCAGCGCGTTGCGGCCGGTGGCGGCACCGGCGCTGGCGGCCACGATGACGAGGGACGCCGCGGCGACAAAGATGGCGGGACGGGCAATGCGGCGCACGGAGGGGCTCCTCGGCTGGGTTAGGGGTAAAGGTTCGCCACCCGGCGCGAAGTTCCTTCCCTCAGCGCAGAACGGACCCCGGCGTCTGCTCACGCTGCAGCGACTTGCCCTCGGTCAGCAACGCCGGCGCCACCATCACGTCAACCTTCTGGAACTCCTTGATGGAGGAGTAACCGGTCATCGCCATCGCGCGCCGCAACCCACCAAACAGGTTGGTCGTGCCGTCGTCCGTGCAGGCCGGTCCGAGCAGGATCTCCTCGAGCGAGCCGACCTGGTCCACCTGAAGTCGCATCCCTCGGGGCAGCACCGGGTGGTGCGAAGCGTGACCCCAGTGCCAGCCCCGCCCGGGCGCGTCGGTCGCGCGGGCCAGCGGGCTGCCGATCATCACTGCGTCGGCGCCGCAGGCGATGGCCTTGGCGATGTCGCCGCCCGTACGCATGCCGCCGTCAGCGATGACATGGACATAGCGGCCACCGGACTCATCGAGGTAGTCGCGACGCGCCCCGGCGACATCGGCGATCGACGTCGCCATCGGGACCCCGAGCCCTAACACAGCCCGCGTGGTGTTGGCCTGGCCCGGGCCAACACCGACCAGGATCCCGGCTGCGCCGGTGCGCATGAGGTGCAGCGCCGACTGATAGGTCGCGCACCCACCAACGATGACCGGCACGTCGAGTTCGGCGATAAACCGCTTGAGGTTGAGCGGCTCAGCCTGCGACGACACGTGCTCGGCGGACACCACGGTGCCCTGGATGACGAAGATGTCGACGCCCGAGTCGATGACGGTCTGCGCGAACTGCACGGTGCGTTGCGGAGTGAGCGACGCTGCGACGGTCACCCCGGACTCGCGGATCTGCGCGATCCGGTCCTTGATCAAGGCGGCCTCGATCGGCTTGGCGTAGATCTCGCGCATCCGGTCATGAGCGCGGTCGGCTGGCAGCGAGGCGATCTCCTCGAGCAGCGGTTCGGGGTCGTCGTAGCGGGTCCACAGCCCCTCGAGGTTGAGCACCCCGAGGCCACCGAGGCGACCGATCTCGACCGCGGTGCTCGGCGACATGACGCCATCCATCGCCGAGGCGACCAGCGGCAGCTCGAACCGGTAGGCATCGATGTCCCAGGCCAGCGACACATCCTCCGGGTCGCGGGTGCGCCGAGAGGGGACGATGGCGATCTCGTCGAAACCGTACGCACGCCGACCGGACTTGCCGATGCCGATCTCGATCTCGGGCATCAGCGGCCGCTGTAGTTGGGAGCTTCGACGGTCATCTGGACGTCGTGCGGGTGGCTCTCCTTCAACCCCGCCGCGGTGATGCGGACAAACTGACCGCGCTCCTGCAGCGACGGGATGTCGTGCGCACCGACGTAGAACATCGACTGGTGCAAGCCACCGACGAGCTGGTGGGCGACGGCCGAGAGCGGACCGCGGTAGGGCACCTGTCCCTCGATCCCTTCCGGCACGATCTTGTCGTCGGAGGCGACGTCGGCCTGGAAGTAGCGGTCCTTGGAGAAGGACCTCTTGCCCCGCGAAGCCATCGCACCGATGGAGCCCATGCCGCGGTAGGTCTTGAACTGCTTGCCGTTGACGAAGATCAGGTCGCCCGGGCTCTCGTCGCAGCCGGCGAGCAGCGAGCCGATCATCACGCTGTCGGCACCCGCGACCAGCGCCTTGGCGATGTCACCGGAGTACTGCAACCCGCCGTCGCCTACGACGGGCACGCCGGCCGGTCGGCACGCGCGCGAAGCCTCGAAGATGGCCGTCACCTGCGGCACCCCCACCCCGGCCACGACACGGGTCGTACAGATGCTGCCCGGTCCCACGCCGACCTTGACGCCGTCGGCCCCGGCATCGACGAGCGCCTGCGCACCGGCCCGCGTCGCGACGTTGCCGGCGAGGATTTGTACGTGGCGGGTCGCCGGGTCCTTCTTGAGTCGCACGATCATGTCGAGCATCAGGCGGGCGTGGCCGTTGGCGACGTCCGGGACCAGGACGTCGACACCGGCGTCGACGAGGGTGGTCGCGCGCTCCCAGGCGTCACCGAAATAGCCGATGGCTGCGCCCACGAGGAGCCGGCCGTGACTGTCGTTGGACGTGTGGGGGAACTGCTCGGACTTGACGAAGTCCTTGACGGTGATGAGCCCGGCAAGACGGCCCTGGTCGTCGACCAGCGGAAGCCGCTCGCGCTTGTGCTGACGCAGGATCGCGGTGGCATCCGCGCGGCTGATGCCGACCGGCGCCGTGACGAGCGGCTGCGGGGTCATGACGTCAGCGACGTGGGTGGAGGACCACTCGGCGACCGGGACGAACCGCAGGTCGCGGTTGGTGATCATCCCGATGAGGGTGCCGTCTTCGTCGACGACCGGCAGGCCAGAGACGCGGTATTTGCCGCACAGATCGTCGAGGTCTTCCAGGGTGGCCTTCGGGCCGATCGTCACCGGGTTGGGGATCGTCCCGGTCTGGGTCCGCTTCACCAGGTCGACTTGGTAGGCCTGGTCCTCGATCGACAGGTTGCGATGCAGGATCCCGATCCCGCCCTGGCGGGCCATGGCGATCGCCATCCGCGATTCGGTCACCGTGTCCATGGCGCTCGACACGAGCGGGACCCGGAGCGAGATGTCACGGGTCAGCCGCGTCGTGGTGTCGACGTCGCTCGGGATGACGTCGGTCTCACCGGGCAGCAGCAGGACGTCGTCGTAGGTCAGCCCCAGCAGCGGGAAGCGCTCGTCGTACGCCTCGCGATCGGCCTCGGACGGGTGCATCGGCGCCTTCCCTGCAGCAAGTGGAGGAAGCGCCAGATCCTACCCGTCGTCCTAGCTCACGAGGCCGCGCCGGAACCCCAACGCAACGGCCTGCGCCCGGTCGTGGACGTCGAGCTTGCGGAACAGCCGGCGGGCGTGAGTCTTGACCGTGTCTTCGGACAGGTAGAGATCCTTGCCGATTTGGTTGTTGGACTTGCCTTGGCTCATGCCCGTGAGCACCTGCAGTTCGCGCTCGGTCAGCTGGACGCCGGCCGGGGCGTTACGCGCTCGCTGCGGTCCGGTCATGGCCCGGCGCAGCGACGGTTCGACAAGGTCGACACCCTGCAACGCATGAGCGACGGCGGCGCACAACTCCTCGTGGCTGACGTCCTTGAGCAGGTAGCCGCGCGCGCCGTGCGCGACGGCCGCCGCCACTTGGTCGCGGTCGTCCGCTGCGGTCAGCATGATGACCTTGGCCTCAGGATGCTCGGCCACGAGCCGGCGCGTTGCCTCGAGACCGCCGAGGCCAGGCATGCGTACGTCCATGAGCACGAGGTCGGGGCGCTCGTGCGGGTAGCGCGCCAGCACCTCCTCGCCGCTCGCAGCAGTGTCGACGCGGTCGACCCCCGGCACCTCAGCGACGAACTGGCGTAGACCTTCGCGGACGATGCGGTGGTCGTCGCAGATGAGCACACTGGTGGTCGTCACAACTGGTCTCCCACGGTGCAGTCCGGAACGGCGAAAACGAGGCGAGGAGTCGGCGCCGACTCGGCGGTCAGGGTGCCGCCGAGCGCTCTGGCGCCGCCGACCCAGGCCGCGAGGTCGCTCGGCGCGACCCCGCCGACGAGTTCAAGGGTGAAGCAGTCGTCACGGCGACCCAGGCTGACCCTGACCAGGCCGGCATCCGGCGGCACGGCTACTGCTTGGACGAGGCGGTAGGCCACCGAGGTGAACGACGCCGACAGAGCGGCGGCGACAGCCGCGTCGACCTGGACGTCGAGGCCGGCGCGACCCGCGTCGACGAGGCGCTGCGACAGCAAGGTCAGCGCGGCGCTGAAGTCGCCCTCACTGGACCGGCGCGCACGCAGGTGCCACAGGGCGGCGCGCAGCTGGACCAGCGCGTCTTGGACGGCGTCACGGGCCAGGACCGGATCACCACCGCGGACGGCGAGGTCCGCGGCGTAGCGCGCGACGACCAGCGCCTGCACCGGACCGTCGTGCAACCGGTCAGCGGCCGCGTCCATCACCGCGTCGTTGGCAACGATGAGATCGCGCACCGCTTCGTCGGGAGCAACCCCGTGTGTGCAGGCCGACTGAGGCACCGCACCCCCTTCCGCACCACCCGCACCGGTTGCAGGCATCACCCGATCGGGTTCAG
>JBKJLP010000087.1:0-14706 GCA_046596735.1 Mycobacteriales bacterium
GGCTGCTCCGGACCTCGCGGGACGGCTCAGCGGGCCGCAACGCGGGTGTGCTTGAGGACTACGCCGATGTTGCCGAAGGGCTGCTCGCGCTGCACCAGGTCACCGGGGAACGCGGCCCGCTGTCCTGGGCCGGCGAGCTGCTGGATGTCGTGTTGGACCGCTTCGGCGATGCCGCGGGCGGCTTCTTCGACACGGCGGACGACGCCGAGCAGCTGGTCCGGCGGCCGCAGGACCCGACGGACAACGCCACCCCTTCTGGTCTGGCTGCCGCCGCGGGCGCACTGCTGACGTACGCCGCACTGACCGGCTCAGAGCGGCACCGGACCGCGGCCGAGAAGGCGCTCACCACGGTCGCGCCGCTGTTTGGCCGACACGCGAGGTTTGCCGGCTGGGCCTGCGCCGTCGCTGAGGCTCTGCTGGCCGGACCCGCCGAGGTCGCCGTCATCGATCGACCCGACTTGCTGGCCATCGCTCGCCGGGCGACGTCACCCGGTGCCGTCATCGCCACCACCGGGCCGCTCACCGATGGCCGCCCTACCGGGGCCGCCTACGTCTGCCGCGGCTTCACGTGCGATGCGCCAACCACCGATGAAGCGCGGCTGCGCGAGCAGTTGGGCGTGCAGGTCTAGAACGTAGACCCCTGCGTGACAGCATGCAGGCGTGGACGCCGTCACCTCTGTGCCCCTGCCGGCCAACGAGCCGGTCCGTTCCTACGCCCCGGGCAGCCCTGAGCGATTGTCGCTTGAGGCCCGGCTCAAGGACCTCGCCGCAGCCGGTCCCCGCGACTTGCCCATGACGATTGGGGGTGAGCAGCGGATGGGCGCCGGCGAAGCCATCGACGTTCTCCAGCCACACCGGCACGCCGCGGTGCTGGGCACCCTGCGTGATGCCGGACCTGGCGATGTCGAGGCCGCGACCGCCGCAGCCCTCGCTGCGGCCCCAGCCTGGCGTGACGCGTCGTACGACGACCGCGCGGCGGTCCTGCTGCGCGCCGCCGACCTGCTCGCCGGTCCCTGGCGCGACACCCTCAACGCGGCGACCATGCTGGGCCAGTCCAAGACGGTGCAGCAAGCCGAGATCGACGCCGCCTGCGAGTTCATCGACTTCCTCCGGTTCAACGTGGCGTTCGGCCGGCAGGTGTTGGCGGAGCAGCCGATCAGCGGCCCCGGGGTCTGGAACCGGATGGATCACCGCTCGCTTGAGGGCTTCGTCCTCGCGATCACGCCGTTCAACTTCACGGCGATCGCCGGCAACCTGCCGCTCGCGCCGGCGCTGATGGGCAACACCGTCGTGTGGAAGCCGTCGCCGACCCAGCAGTACGCCGCGCATTTCACCATGCGGCTCCTGGAGGAAGCTGGCCTGCCGCCGGGCGTCATCAACCTGGTGACCGGCAACGGCGGTGCGGTGTCCGATGTCGCGCTGACGCATCCGGACCTCGCCGGCATCCACTTCACCGGATCCACCGGGACTTTCCAGCACCTGTGGAAGCGCGTGGGTAACCACATCGACCGCTACCGCACCTACCCGCGACTCGTCGGTGAGACCGGCGGCAAGGACTTTGTGGTTGCGCACCCGTCTGCTGACGCTGCGGCGCTCGAGGTCGCACTCGTCCGCGGAGCCTTTGAATACCAGGGACAAAAGTGCTCGGCAGCCTCGCGGGCGTACCTCCCGCGGTCTCTGTGGGAAGGGGGCCTGCGGGACGGCCTCGCCGAGCGGACCCGGTCTCTGTCGTACGGCGATGTCACTGACCTGTCCCACTTCGGTGGGGCGGTCATCGACCGGCGGGCGTACGACCGGCTGGCCCAGGTGCTGCACGACGCGCACGGCGACGCGGCGCTGGAGGTCTTGGTCGGCGGGACGGCGGACGACAGCGAGGGCTTCTTCATCGCGCCGACCGTCGTGGTCAGCAGCGACCGGCGGCACGACTTCCTGTCCCGCGAGTTCTTCGGTCCGGTGCTCACTGTCTACGTCTACGACGACGCGGACTGGGAGGAGACACTCACCCTCGTCGACGAAGCAGCGCCTTACGCCCTGACCGGTGCAGTCTTCGCGCAGGATGCCTATGCGGTCGCCCAGGCCAGCAAGCGTCTGCGGTTCGCGGCCGGCAACTTCTACGTCAATGACAAGCCGACCGGCGCGGTCGTGGGGCAGCAGCCGTTCGGTGGGGCACGCGCGAGCGGCACCAACGACAAGGCCGGCTCCATCCTCAATCTGCTGCGCTGGACCTCGCCGCGAACCATCAAGGAGACGTTCGTCCCGCCGCACGACCACGGCTACCCCCACATGGGTTGACCCGTGCGAGGACACTGGTGTTCCCGCGTGAAGGGATAGGCAGATGACCGCTCCACTCGACCCGTCCAACGATCCGGATCGCTACGACCCGGATCGTGACAACGCGTTCCACGCCGGCGGTCCACCTGGGCCGCTGGACCCTGCGCTCGATCCCGATCGCTACGACCCCGCGGCGGGTGTCCCCGTACAACGGCCGGGCCGCTCGGGCGAGACGCTGACCGAACTGCTGGGGGAGGGCTCCTACAACGACAAACCGAACCCGTACGTGTTCTTGCTCGGGTTGTTGGCCGTGGTGGCGTTCCTCGGGCTTGTTGCGTGGATCTTCAGCAACCTCAGCCCCTGATCAGCGGGCTGAGTCCCACCGGAACCGGCGTACGGCGAGAAGCCCGGCGCCTACCGCCCACGCCGCCATCACTGCGATGTGACCCGAGGCGAACCCGTGGCTGGGCCCATGCGGCAGTCGAGGGTCGAACGCGGTGAAAACCGCCTGATTGAAGTGCTGGATCGGAAAGATCGACGCGATGCGGCCGACCGTCGACCCTGGCTCGACCGGGAAAAATGTCCCGGACAGGAACAGAATCGGAAAGAAGACGCCGTTGACCACCGCCGGTGCAGCGTCGGCGTTGGGGATGAGAGTCGAGACCGCCACACCGATCGCGCAGAATGTCGTCGCCCCCACCAGGAGGGCGACGGCGAGCGCGACCCAGTGCCCTGGGAAGACGACGCCGTAGGCCACCATCCCGAGTGCGGTCGTGAGCGCTGTGATGAGGGCCGAGACAACGAAGGCGCAGACCACGAGTCCGCCGAGGATCGCCCAGGCCGGAACCGGTGTTGACCGCAACCGCTTGAGCACCCCCATTTGGCGGCGCAGTGACAGCGTGATGGCGATCTGCGTGTAAGTCGCCGAGATGATGCCGAAGCCGATGATGCCCGGGATGAAGTACTGGTTGTAGGCCAGTCCGCCGAGGAAGTCGATCGTCGCGCCGTTGTTGAGCGAAGCGAAGATCACCAGGAACATCAGGGGAAAGAGGAAGGTAAAGAAGGTGCTCGCCGGGTTGCGCCAATAGCTTTTGAGCTCGTGCCGGCCTTGCCAGGCGAGCAACCGCGCGGCCTTCACGCCTGCTCCTCGGTGAGGGCGAGGTAGACGTCTTCGAAGGACGCGCGGTCGACGGTCAGGTCGGTCAGGGGCTCGCCTCGGTCGAGCGCCCAGCCGGTCAAGCGGTGCAGCACTTCGGTGGGTTGCGCCGTTGCCACCGAGACCAGGTCGCCGGCAAAGGTGACGTCACCGTTGAGCTCGGGGAGTTCGGCCGCCTGCGCGCGAAAGCGGATCCGGCTGGCCTGCGGTCCGGCAGCGGCGAGTTCGCGTGGCGATCCCTCCGCCACGACCTGACCGGCCGCGACGACAACGACTCGGTCGGCCAGGGCCTCTGCCTCGTCGAGGTAGTGGGTGGTGAGGACGACGGTGGTCCCTTCGTCTTTGAGTCCGCGTACGACGTCCCAGGCGCCGCGACGTGCGCCGGGGTCAAAACCGGTGGTCGGCTCGTCGAGGAAGAGCAGCGCGGGACGACCGACGATGCCGAGTCCGAGGTCGAGTCGGCGTAACTGGCCGCCGGACAGCCGTTTGACCTGGACGTCGGCCTTGTCGGTCAGGCCGACGAGCGACAAGACCTCGGGCACCGTACGAGGCCGCGCGTAGTAGTAGGCGTTGCGGGCGATGACCTCTCGCACAGTGAGGAACGGCTCCACGGCAATGTCTTGGAGGACGACACCGACGCGCGATCGCAGGTCGCTTGCGCGCGGGTCCTGACCGAGCACGCGGACGGACCCCGATGTTGGCGCCCGAAAGCCCTCGCATACCTCCAAGGTCGAGGTCTTGCCGGCACCGTTGGGTCCGAGGAGGCCGAAGATTTCACCTTCGCCGACGGCGAACGAGACACCGCGCACGGCTTCGACCGCTGCGGCTCGGCGCGGGGTATAGGTCACCCGCAGGTCGTCGACCTCGATGGCGTTCACCCGCGCACTCTGCCACCCCCCGGCGATCTTGCACATGCACCTCCGGCGGTCGTAACGTGCGCGGTGTCGACCGCAGGACAGAGAGGGCTCGCACTATGACGACGTTGCCGGGTCGGACGTCGACCGCGCTGCTGGTCGTCGATGTGCAGAACGACGTCGTCCGCGCGGCGCACGACCGCGACCGGGTGGTCGGGAACGTCGCAGCTTTAGTGCAGCGGGCTCGGAGCGAAGGCGTTCCGGTGGTGTGGGTTCAGCATTTCGACGACGACCTGCCACGAGACAGCGATGGTTGGCAGTACGTCCCTGAGCTCGTCCGAGAGGAGTCCGAGCCGCTTGTTCATAAGGCCTACGGCGACGCGTTCGAGTCGACCGAGCTTGAGGAGATCCTGGCGGCGCATGGCGTGGGGCACCTCGTCGTCGCGGGTGCGCAGACCGACGCCTGTATCCGCTCCACCCTGCACGGAGGGTTTGCCCGCGGCTACGACATGACGCTCGTGGGTGACGCGCACACGACCGAGGACCAGTCCGCGTGGGGTGCGCCGTCTCCTGACGCCGTGATCGCGCATACCAACCTGTATTGGAAGTACCAAGACGCACCGGGGCGACGAGCGCAGGTCGTGCCAACCGACACCCCGGAGTTGTTCGAAGGTGCTTCGTTCAGCTGACGGTTCGCCGGATCCGGTCGGCATACCAGTGGAACGAAGCCTTTGGCGTACGCGCAAGCGTCTTGAGGTCGATCGCGACAAGGCCGAACCTTTCGTGTAGCCGTAGGCCCCGTCGCGCCATCGCTGCCGTCCTGCACCGCACCTGGCTGGCGACAGAAGGTGTCCCAGATGCTCGGCCCGCGGCCATCCTCGTCGAGGGCGCCCTCAATTTGGTAGGACGACGTCGCTGTCCCGAACCCGAGAGGCTCCATGGACGGAGCCTAGAGACAGTTGGTCGCCTAAGTTTTGACACTGGGTGTGCCAGAAAATAGGCTGCGGGGGCGATCAGCGGCACTCGGACGGGGAGGCGACGATGGACTGGCCGGAGCTGTGCGCCCGTGCGTCCTTCGCGTCCCACCGCCTCGTCGGCTGGGTGTACTGGGATCCCGCCGCGGTCGCTGAGTACTCCGCCCTGGGTTTCGGTGATGGTGGCCCGTACTACATCAACAGCCGCTGCGCACCCCTTGTCCCGGCTGGCCCACAGGTGGTCGCCGCGGCCTGTTACACGATTCTTCCGCTCTTCGTGGAACTGGCGATGTCCTTGGTGCCGGGGCCGGAGGGGCTGGCGGAGGTCGTGGCCATCCGTGACCGCGCCGTGCTTCGCGGGCTGACCGAACTGGCGCCGGAGGCGACGGACGGTCTTGCCGCGCTAGCCCCGGATCTGTGGCGCGCGGTTGACGCGCTGCCTGTCGCCGGCCGCGCGATGTTCGCCGCGCACCGGCAACAGGCTCGTCCAGCCGAGCCGCTGTTGTCAGCCTGGCACGCGGTGAACACGCTGCGTGAGTGGCGGGGGGACACGCATTTTGCCGTGCTTGCCGCCGAGGGAATAGATCCGGTCGAGGCAGGCATCTTGCATAACGCGCACCTGAACTATCCGCCGGACTGGATCCCCCGCTCGCGAGGGGCCGACGACACCGCGCTAGACCGCGCCTATGCCGCTCTTGCCGAGCGGGGTCTGGCGCAGGGCCGCGCGGTCACCCAAGGCGGACGCGAACTGCGTCAAGCGCTGGAGCGTCGTACGGACGAGCGGTGCTCGGTGATGTGGCGCACGCTCGGTGTCGAGGGCACCCAGCGCTTGATCGACCTCGTCGAACCCATCGGAGACCGCTTGGTGAAGCGGATCGACGACACGGCCGGTCCGGAGTGGATGCCGGCCGCTCGTTTGCCGCGGCCCGTAGCGGACTGACATGGACACAGGGGTGGAAGTTACGTGATCGAAGTTGTCACTCTCGGGACGGGTAGCCCGCTGCCGGATGCCAACCGAGCTGGCCCGGCCACTCTCGTGCGCGCCGGGACCACGACCTGGCTGGTCGACGCCGGGCGGGCGGTCCTGATGCGCCTATCGGCAGCCGGGTCCGGCGCGGGCGCGCTGTCCGGAGTGCTCCTGACGCACCTGCACAGCGATCACATCACTGACCTCAATGACGTGATGACGACGCGTTGGGTGACGTCGTTCGCGCCGTCGCCGCTAGAGGTCCACGGGCCGACGGGAACCGGAGAAGTCGTGGACAGCTTGCTAGCCGCGCTGCGATCCGACATCGCTTACCGCACTGGGCACCACGAAGATCTGAGTTGGCCGCTTCCCGTCGAGGTCATCGAACATGACGGGGGTGTCCTCGCCGAGACGGACGGTGTCGTGGTGCGCTGCGCTCCGACGGACCACCGGCCGGTGGCGCCGACCCTGGCCTATCGCGTGGAATACGCGGGCTCATCTGTGGTGGTCGCCGGGGATACCGTCCCCTGCTCATCGCTCGACGACCTGTGTCTGGGCGCTGACGTTCTGGTCATCACGGCTATCCGTAAGGACATCATCAGCGCGCTACAGCTTCCGCGCTTGCAGGATGTCTGCGATTACCACTCGTCGGTCGAGGAAGCTGCCCAGACCGCCGCGCGAGCCGGCGTGTCGATCCTCGTGCTGACCCATCACGTGCCTGCGCCCGTGCCTGAGCAGGAGGAAGAGTGGCGAGCACGTGCCGCGGAGTACTTCGAGGGAGAGATCGTCGTCGCCGTCGACCTGACCACCGTCCGGGTGGGCTGAACGCTTCCGCGGAAGCGGATTATCCACAACCTCCCTGGCGGATCTGGCCCCGTCGGCTCTAGCCTGCGCGGGTGAGCGGGGTGGACACGGTCGAGGCGGAGGTACGCGAGCTCGTCCGGCGCCGTGGCATCGACCCGCTCATCGACAGTGCCGCCGTCCGACGCTTGGTGGACGAGGTCGTCGCGGAGTACGACGAACGCTCGCTCGCCTCGACGTTGCCCGCGTTGGTCGATGCGCGGCACGCCGCGCAGAGCGTCTACGACGCCGTCGCCGGGTTCGGTCCGCTGCAACGGCACCTCGACGATCCGACGGTGGAGGAGATTTGGATCAACGAGCCCGGGCGCGTCTTCATTGCCAGGCGCGGGCAGTCCGAGCTCACCACCACGATCCTCAACGACGGCCAAGTACGCGACCTGGTCGAGAAAATGCTCAAGACCACCGGGCGGCGCGTTGATCTGTCGACGCCGTTCGTGGACGCGATGTTGCCGGATGGCTCGCGGCTGCATGTGGTGATCCCCGACATCACCCGCAGGCATTGGTCGGTCAACATACGTAAATTTGTCCTCACGGCGAACTCCATGGACGAGCTCGTTCAGCTAGGCAGCATCACCAAGCAGGCGGCACGGTTTCTTGAGGCGTCCGTCGCGGCCGGACTCAATGTCATCGTCGCTGGTGGCACGCAAGCAGGCAAAACCACCTTGCTCAACTGTTTGGCATCCTCGATCCCTGGCCGCGAGCGGGTCGTCACCTGCGAAGAAGTCTTCGAACTTCGCCTGCCGTTGCCCGATGTGGTCGCGATGCAGACGCGGCAACCAAACCTCGAGGGCACCGGCGAAATTCGCTTACGAAGACTGGTCAAAGAGGCGCTTCGCATGCGGCCGGACCGGATCATCGTCGGCGAGGTGAGACAAGAAGAATGTCTCGATCTGTTGATCGCCCTCAACAGTGGGCTGCCCGGCATGTGCTCGATCCACGCCAATACCGCGCGCGAGGCGATCGTCAAGATGTGCACCCTCCCGCTTCTGGCTGGGGAAAACGTGAGCCATGCGTTCGTCGTCCCCACCGTGGCCAGTTGCGTCGACCTCGTCGTGCACATCGGCAAGGACGCCGCCGGTCATCGTCGGGTCCGCGAGATCGTCGCCGTCCCCGGGCGCATTGAGGGCGACGTCGTGGAGACCGCCGACATCTTCACCAGCCGGGACGGGCGGCTTATGCGGGCCGACGGTTACCCGCCGCACACCGAACGCTACGGCTGGGTCGGCGCAGACCTGCCGTCGCTGCTGGTGCAGGAAGCCTGACGTGGGCGCCCTCCTCGGTCTGCTCCTCGGGTTGGGTTGCCTGCTTGTCTGGCGGTCACTCTCGGGAGCGACTACCCCGGCAATCCCCAAGGACGACGGCTGGCAGGAACGCACTCAAGAACTCCTTGCCCAGGCGGGCATTGAGGGGGTCAGCCCGCATCAACTGCTCGGCGCCAGCATGTCCTTCGGTCTGGCCACTGCGGTCCTGGTTTTGGGTACCTCCCACGTTCCGGTCATCGCGCTGGCCTTCGGCGGATTCGCGACCCTGATGCCGATCGTCGCTGTTCGCCGCCGACGGGACAAGAGATCGGTGGAGCTGCGCGAGCTGTGGCCTGACGCCGTCGATAACCTCGCCAGTGGCGTACGCGCTGGGCTGTCACTGCCGGAAGCCCTGACGGCTTTGGGAGTACGCGGTCCCGAGCAGTTGCGCTCGCCGTTTCGCCGGTTCGGCGAGGACTACCGTGCAACCGGTCGCTTCAACGACTGCCTCGACGCTCTGAAGGCCAATCTCGCCGATCCGGTCGGTGACCGGGTGGTCGAGGCCTTGCGGATGGCGCGCGAGGTCGGTGGCACCGATCTCGGCCGGCTGCTGCGGACGCTGTCGGGCTTTCTGCGCGAGGACGCCCGCACCCGCGCTGAGCTGGAAACGCGGCAGGGCTGGACGGTCAACGCGGCCCGGCTCGCGCTGGCGGCGCCGTGGCTGATCCTGCTGCTGCTGTCGACCAAGCCGCAGGCGGTCGCGGCCTACAACCAGCCATCCGGTGCGCTCGTCTTGCTCTTCGGGGGCGGCGTTTCCCTCGTGGCCTACCGGGTCATGATCCGCATCGCGCGACTGCCGACGGAGCGGCGGGTGCTCAAGTGAGTCCCGGTCTCCTGGGGGTGGTCCTCGGTCTCCTGGCCGGCCTCGGCATGTGGCTCGTCGTCACGGGCACGCCGATGTCCCGCAGGCCCACCTTGGACGCTCGGCTTGCCCCGTACCTGCGCGATGCTCCCCGACCGTCGCGCCTGCTCGCCGCCCAACCCACCCTGACGCCTTTCCCCACCCTGGAGCGCTTGCTGCGACCGGTCCTGGGTGACCTCACCGGAGCACTCGAGCGCTGGGTCGGGGGCGCGATGGGCGTACGCCGGCGGTTGGATCAGCTCGGCACTGATCTGTCGTTCGAGCAGTTCCGCACCGAACAGGTGATCTGGGGCGGATTCGGGCTGGCTGCCGCGTTCGGGCTCGCCTTCCTGTCGCTGATGGGTGGGTCGGCCACCAGCCCTCTGCTGCTGCTGATCGCCGCGGGCATCTTCACCGTCGGTGGGGTGCTGGCCCGCGATCGCTATCTCACCAAGCAGGTGACGGCGCGGGAGGAGCGGATGCTCGCGGAGTTTCCCACGATCGCCGAGCTCCTCGCGCTGGCCATCACGGCCGGCGAGGGTCCGGTGGGCGCCCTGGAGCGGGTCACTCGCATCTCCAGTGGGGAGTTGACCCGCGAGCTTGCCCGGGCGTTGGCCGACGCCCGTTCGGGTTCCTCGTTGGTCGACGCACTCGAGGGCATCGCGCGCCGTACGTCCTTGGCGCCGCTCGCCCGGTTCGTTGACGGCGTGGCCGTAGCGGTCGAACGAGGGACCCCGCTGGCCGATGTCATGCGGGCGCAGGCGGTCGACGTCCGCGAGGCCGGTAAGCGACAACTCCTGGAGTCGGCCGGCCGACGCGAGATCGCCATGATGGTGCCGGTCGTCTTCCTGGTGCTTCCGGTGACCGTGGTGTTCGCGTTGTTCCCAGGCTTCTACGGGCTGCAGCTGGTGGCGGGGTGAGTCGTGGAGTTCACCCGTCCAGCGGCAGGTTTAGGCAACTCAACTGTCGAATCACGCACCACACCCTCTGGAGGACTCTGTGCAGTCTCACCTGACGCCCCTAGCCGTGTACGTCTACCTACTGACGCGACTGTCGACGGGCGGCGATCGCGAGCGCGGCGACGTCCCGGGTTGGGTCCTCATCACGTTGATGACGGCCGGCCTCGTCACTGTCTTGTGGGGGGTCGCCGGTCCCAAGCTCGGCCAGATCCTGAGCGATGCGCTCGACTCGGTGAGGGGCCCGTCCGGCGGGTGAACCGCCGTCCGATCGGCGATCGCGGTGCTGCGGTTGTCGACTTCGTCCTCGTCTCGGTGCTGGTGCTCGCGCTGTTCCTTGCTGTGCTGCAACTCGGCTTGGTTCTGCACGTTCGGAATGTGCTCGTGAGTGCGGCCCAGGAAGGCGCGCGGCATGCCGCCAACGCGGATGTTGATCCTGCCGAGGGCCGTGGAGTGGCTTTGCAGGCGGTCGCGAGCGCACTGTCGTCCCAGGTCGCCGACAGCGCTGCTGGCAGCCCGGCGTCAACGCTGATCCCGCTCCCAGGTGGCGGGGCTGCCGTCGAGGTGACGCTGGATGCGTCCGTACCGCTGGTCCTGCCGATCGCGGCAGTTCACCTACGCGTCCGGGGTCACGCGCTCCGGGAGGGACCGTGAGGCGACCCGCGGGCGACGACGGCAACGCGCTGCTCGAATTCGTCTATCTGGCTGTGCTTTTGATGATCCCGCTGGTGTACGTCTTGCTCGCGGTCTTCCAGGTGCAGCGCGCCGCCTTCGGGGTGACCGAGGCTGCGCGACAGGCCGGTCGCGCCTACGCCCGCGCCCCAGATCCTGCGACGGCTGCGTTGGTAGGGCAGCAGGCGGCGCGGCTGGCGTTGTCCGACCAGGGCATCTCCTGGACCGGATCGCCGACGTTTTGCGGAGGAGGTGGCTGCTCCCTTGCGCCGGGCGCCACCGTGCAGACCAGGGTGTCGTACACGGTGCAACTGCCGTTCGTTGGCGGAATTTTCGGTGCGGGTCGTGGCGGCATCCCGGTCACCGGTGTACACACCGAGGTCGTCGACCGCTTCAAGGAGCCGTCGCCGTGAGGCGGCCGGCCGGCGACGACGGAACAATCACGATCCTCGTTGTCGGCTTCACCGCGATCTTGCTGCTGCTCGTCGTGGTCATCGTCGACGTCAGCGTGGTGGTCCTGGCTCGCCGCGGGGCGGCCAGTGCCGCAGACGGCGCCGCGGTCGCGGCTGCCCAGCAACTGGATCAGGCCGCGGTCTACGCCAACGGCATCGACAGTGCGATCCCCCTGTCCCCGGCCGCGGTCGGCAGTGTGGTGGCTCAGTACGCCGCCGATGCCCAGATCGGTCAGCCTGGCCTGGTGCTCACGTCGAGCGTTGATCCGGCGACCGGCACGACCGCGACCGTCGTGGCTACTCGGGAGATCTCGCTGCCGTTCACCGACTGGCTCGGCGTGACGCGCGGCGTGACCGTGCGCGCCGTCGCGCGTGCCAGGGCGCCGCTCGTCGAACCGTGAGGGACGCGAGACTCAAGGTCGGAGCGCTGATGCCGAAGTACTAGGTGTCCACTCCCATCAAGGGCCGGTCGACAAGAGCAAAACCATCGCGAGGTGGTGACGCAAAGCCACGGGGATCACGTATCCAGCCGGGCTGCCGAAGCCGGACGGTCCTGCTGAGCAAGAAGCAGGTAAGCCGTGCCCTCGATCCGGCGTGTCCTTCGTGCAACTGCTGCGACCACGGTGGCAGCCGCCCTCGGGCTGGCCATCAGCGCGAGTGCCGTGCCCGCCACCGCGGTGGCCGCGCACATCACCGACGCGGAGGCCGTCTCCTGGACCGGCTTCGCCACTGTCGCGCCGGGCTCGTCGTACGCCTTCACCTCCCTGGTGTCCGGCAAGCCCGTTCGCTGGAACCCCTGCCAGGCGATCCACTGGCGCTCCAACACGGCCCGCGGCCCGGCCGGCGGCCTCGATGTCGTGAAAGCCGCCGTCGCCAGCGTCGCAGCGGCGACCGGGACGCACTGGATCTATGACGGGGCCACAACGACGGTCCCTCGGGTCGCGGTCCTGAACAAGACGACCATCGCCGCACAGCCGGTGGTCATCGGCTGGACGGACAGCGCCTCCAGTGACCTGCTCGCCGGAAAGCCTGCGACTACTGCCGGCGTCACCCGGACCTTGTGGTTCTCGGCGAGCACGGACTCAGGCACCATCGCCGCCACGCGCGGTGCGGTCGTCGCCCTCAACCGCAGCACCAGGCTCCCGCTGCGCGGCGGAGTCTCCTGGCAGACGGCGATCACTCACGAAGTCGGGCACGTCATGGGCCTGGCTCATGCTCGTTCCACCGATCAGGTCATGGCGCCGACACTGTCCCCCCGCATCGCCCAACTGCAGGCCGGGGACCGCGCTGGCCTCACCCAGGTCGGACTCCGCGCCGGTTGTGTGCCTTTCCCCGGCTGAGTAGCGCGCCTTGCACCTTGACTAGGCTCGACTGTCATGGCCGTGGAGCGCAGCACCGACGTACCCGGTGATCTCGCAGCGCTCGACGCGACCCTGACCAGCATCGTCAAGGTCCTCGACATCCCCCAGTTGCAGATCGAGCTCGGCGACCTCGAAGAGCAAGCCGGCGACCCAGGCCTGTGGGACGACACCACGAAGGCGCAGGTCGTCACGACCCGGCTGTCCACGGTCAAGAGCGACATCGAGCGGGTCGAGAGCCTGCGCCGTCGGCTCGATGACCTCGGGGTGCTGTTCGACATGGCCGCCGAGGAAGCCGATGAGGGCACCCTCGACGAGGCCCACGCTGAACTGCGCACACTCCAGCGCGAAATGGCCTCGCTCGAAGTCCGCACCTTGCTGTCGGGGGAGTACGACGAACGCCACGCGCTCGTCCAGATCACTCCCGGCGCTGGCGGTGTCGACAGCCAGGACTGGGCGCTGATGCTCTGGCGGATGTACTCCCGCTGGGCCGAGCGGCACAACTACCCGGTCGACGTCCTTGAGTGGCAGGAGGCCGAAGAGGCTGGCGTGAAGTCGGTCGTCTTCCAGCTCAAGGCGCCTTACGCCTACGGCACGCTCGCCGGCGAGCACGGAGTTCACCGGCTCGTCCGCATCTCACCCTTTGACAATCAGGCGCGCCGGCAGACCTCCTTCGCGATGATCGACGTGACCCCCGTGGTCGAGGCCACGGACGCCGTTGAGGTCGACGAGAAGGACCTGCGGGTTGACGTCTTCCGCTCCAGTGGCCCTGGCGGGCAGGGCGTCAACACCACCGACTCGGCAGTGCGCATTACCCACCTCCCGAGCGGCATCGTCGTGTCCTGCCAGAACGAGCGCTCGCAGATCCAGAACCGCGCCACCGCGATGGTGGTGCTGCAGACCAAGTTGCTGGAGCTCAAGCGCCAGGAAGAGCTCGCCACGATGGACGCAATCCGCGGCGGCAAGGCTGACGTTGCGTTCGGTTCGCAGATCCGCAACTACGTCATCCACCCGTACCAAATGGTCAAGGACCTGCGGACCGGTACGGAGACCGGCAATACCGGCGGTGTTCTCGATGGCGAGATTGACGAGTTCGTGGAAGCGACCATTCGCTGGCGTCGTACGTCCGCCGAAGAATGAGGTCGACGTCCTCGGGGCCGCTGCGCACGTCAGCGACCCGGCTCGAGGCGCTGCCGCTGCTCATTTTGGTGGACGTCGAGCTGCGCGAGCAGGACTGGCCGTGCCTGCTCGACCCCCGCGGGCTGCGGTTTCAGCGGCTGGAGTGGCTGGGCGACTCGGTGCTCGACGCCTTGCTGTCGCTGCACGTGCGCGGCGGATCCACCTGTGCGCCAGACGAGGACTACTCCGCATTGTGCAGTGACGCCGCGTTGGGTCGGCGTGCGGCCCAGGTCGGGCTCGATGACGTCCTCGATTGGACGCCGGGGCCGCAACGGCTCGCTGATGCGGTCGAGGCCCTGGTGGGGGCGGCCTGGCTGGTTGCGCCCGATGCTGCAGCGGTCTGCGCGTCCGTCCTCGTGCACGAGGGCCTCGCCACCGGTCCGGTGCCAGCGCAGCAGGACATCCGGCGCGATGCGCGGCTCGGCGCCGCCGTGCTCGAGGCGGCTTCGGCGATCGGACTTTTCTCCCGCGAGGACCTGCAGGCCGTCGACGAGGGTGAGCTGAGCCGGCGCCGGGCTGGTCACATCGCCGGTGACCGGCTGCTTCGGCAGGCCAAACAACGCGGCTGGTCGGTCGGTCGCGGCGCGGCCGAGGACCGGCTCGACGTCGTCCAAGCCCGGATCGGGGTGGTGGCAGCCAGCGCCGGCCTGGAGGCGGGAATCGACCTCGCCACCGAACTCCTCGACGCCTGAGTGCTCTAGGTCAGTAGGACCAGGGCGATGAGGACGACGAGCGCACTGAGCAGGAGCGCTTGCGCGGGCAGAGGCCCGCGAGACGGCAACTGACGGCGCGAGAGCCGGCAGGTGGCGCAGCCACCGTCGATGACCCGGCCGGAGCAAGCAGCGCACAGCAGGTCGTCCCACG
>JBKJLP010000125.1:0-2985 GCA_046596735.1 Mycobacteriales bacterium
GACGACGATGGCGAGTCGGTGTCGCTCACCCGCAAGCCGGTGCCCACCATCGCCCGCGACCTGTTCGAGCTCTTCGAGCGAGCCGAGCTGTCGAAGTACTTCACCGAGGCCGAGGTGGCCCGGCTCGACAAACCGGAGGTCGCGCCCGGCACGCCGGCGGTCGCACTCGACAAGCCGGCTGCAGCCCCCGAGCAAGGGACCCAGGCATGAGCTATCAGGCACGCTTCAAGGTATGGCGCGGTGACGCCAGCGGCGGCGACCTGCAGGACTACGACGTCGAGGTCAACGAGGGCGAGGTGGTCCTGGACGTGCTACACCGGCTCCAGGCCACCCAGACGCCGGACATGGCGGTTCGCTGGAACTGCAAGGCTGGCAAGTGTGGCTCGTGCAGCGCCGAAATCAACGGCCGGCCCAGACTGCTCTGCCTCACCCGGATGAGCGACTTCGGTCAGGACGAGGTCGTGACCATCACGCCGATGCGGGCGTTCCCCGTCATCCGCGACCTGGTCACCGACGTCTCCTACAACTACGAGAAGGCAGCGCAGATCCCGCCGTTCACCCCGAAGCCTCGCGAGGCCGACGGCAGTCACCGGATGCAGCAGATCGATGTGGAGCGCTCTCAGGAGTTCCGCAAGTGCATCGAGTGCTTCCTGTGCCAGGACACCTGCCACGTCATCCGCGACCACGAGGACAACAAAGAATCCTTTGCGGGGCCTCGGTATTTGATGCGCATCGCCGAGTTAGACATGCACCCGCTCGACAACCTCGATCGCCGAAAGGTGGCGCAGGAAAACTTCGGTCTCGGCATGTGCAACATCACCAAGTGCTGCTCTGAGGTCTGCCCTGAGGGCATCCACATCACCGACAACGCGCTGATTCCCCTGAAGGAGCGCGTCGTCGACCGCAAATACGACCCGATCACCTGGCTAGGCGCAAAGATTGGTCGCCGACCTCACCCGTAGAAAGTTTTCCTATTGCGCGACCCCCGAGAAGGTGTATAAAGCGCTGCCGCATGCGGCGGCATAAGCCTGGGGGGCACCTGTGAAGCGCATCCGTGGAAGGTGGGCCATCGCGCTGGGGGTCGTGGCGCTGAGCGTCTCGGCCTGCGGTAGCAGCGGGACGAGCGGTACGGCGTCTGCGCCCAAGAGTTCAGCACCAGCCGGACCGGCGTCGTACACGGTGCTTGTCGATGGACACACCGCCGAGAACCGCGCGGCCTTCATCGCGTTCTTTCCCAAGGTGGTGCAGGTGCACCCAGGGGACACGGTCGTCTTTCACACCGC
This sequence comes from Mycobacteriales bacterium, assembly GCA_046596735.1. Taxonomy (GTDB): domain Bacteria; phylum Actinomycetota; class Actinomycetes; order Mycobacteriales; family SCTD01; genus RYN-124. The sequence continues at coordinate 1,284 of JBKJLP010000125.1, forward strand.
CTACTCCGGCGAGCCGCACACCGTCGCCATGGGCGCGACCATCAACGCCGCGCTGGACAAGATGGACGCCTTGCTGAAAGCCAACCCCAAGGCCATGGACGGACCGCCACCGCCGGAGTTCATGAAGATTCCGCAGCTACTGCCGCAAGGGCCGGGCGACGCGATCCAGGCGGGCGCGCAGCCCTGTGTTGTGGCGACCGGCGCCGTTCCCACCAAGGACGCCTGCCCGGTGCAGGAAGAGGCAGAGTTCGCGGGGACCGAGCAGATCGCTTCCAGTGGCTGGCTCGGCGCTGACCAGGACTACAAGGTCACCTTCTCCGCAGCGATGAAGCCCGGCACCTATCGCGTCATGTGTCAGCTGCACGGGCCAGGTATGACGGCTGAGGTGCAGGTGGTCGATCCGGGTACCAAGATCAAGGATCCGGCGGCGGTTGAAGCGGAGGGCACCGCCGCGCGTGACGCCTCCCTGGCCAACCTCGCACCCGGCTTCGCCGCCCTGACCACGGCAACGGCAGACAAAGCGATCGCTGGCGGCGGCTCGGACAAAGACGAGAGCGCTCTCATTACCGCGTTCGGACCCGCGGAGGTCTCCGTCCCGGTCGGTGGCACCGTGAGTTGGACGGTGATCGGCCCACACAGCATCGCGTTCAACGCGCCGGCCGACGCCCAAGCGCTGCGGCAGCCCGACGGCAAGGTCATCCACCTGTCCAGCAAGGCGTTCCTGCCCGCTGGTGGCCCGGGTGCTGACCCGGCTGCGGAAAACCCACCGCCGGTCATCAAGGGCGGCTCCTGGGGCGGTCAGGGCTTCCGAAGCTCTGGCGTCATCTTCGGGTCTCCGCCGCCGAAGTCGACAGCCTTCACGCTGACCTTCAGTAAGGCCGGCACCTACACCTTCGTGTGCACGGTGCACGAGGACATGAAGGGCACCGTCAAGGTCGGTTGAGCAACGACGGTCGCCTCGCCGGCGGCGCTCTGCTCGTGACCGCAGTTGTCCATGCGTGGCTCGCGCCGGAGCATCTTCGCCAGCAACCGTGGCTCGGTTTCGGCTTCCTGGCGTTCGCGGTGGTGGCAGCGGTGCTGGCCGGGTTGTGCCTGACCCGGTCAGCACCTTGGTCTTGGATGGGCGCGGTGTCAGCGGCGGCCGTGGCGGCGCTTCTCGCTAGCCGGGTCGCAGGCCTGCCGATGCAGCATGACGAGATCGGTACGGGGCCCGGCGCGGCCGCGGTGCTCTGCCTGATCGCCGAGCTGCTCGTCATGGTGCTGGCCGCCCGGCGCCACGTCTGGAGCATGCGGTTACGTGGGACCGCCGCAGCACTCGCTCTGGGGATGTTGCTGACCGGAGGGGCTGCAGGCGCCGCTCCCGCAGCCAGCGCACCGCGCACTTCCCCCGTCCATGCCGGGAGTCATCCGGCCACTGCCGTCACCGACAGCGGGCACACGGGCACGATGGGCGCGTCCGGATTGGTCCTCGAGGCCGAGGCCGACTCCCCCACCCCACCCTCCGGCCATTGCCCGCAGGGAGCCCTCCCTCGCGCGTACGACGTCGTGGCGACGGCGATCGATCTGCCACTGAACCGCTACGGCGACCACGATCCATTGGGCCGGATGTATGTGCTCGCCGACAGCCTGCTGAGGGTGCGCGACCAAGAACGCAACGCGGCCGCTGCTCGGAAGGACCCGACTGCGGACTCGGTCACGCTGG
>JBKJLP010000159.1:0-2826 GCA_046596735.1 Mycobacteriales bacterium
CAGCCGGCTCATGTCGTCGGGCAGTTCGGCCGGTCCGCGCAGCAGGGCCTCACGAGCCCGCATCCAGTTGCGGTTGCCTCGCACGGTGTTGATCTCGCCGTTGTGCGCGATGTAGCGGTAGGGGTGCGCCAGCGGCCAACTCGGGAAGGTGTTGGTGGAGAAGCGGCTGTGCACGAGCGCCAGGGCGCTGACCAGCCTGGGGTCGGAGAGGTCGGGGAAGAAGGGCTCGAGCTGACCTGTCGTTAACATCCCTTTGTAGACCAGGGTCCGGGCGGACAGCGACGGGAAGTAGGTCTGTGTCTCGTTCTCGGCGCGCTTGCGGGTGACGTACGCCCGGCGCTCGAGCGCGTAGGCCGTGAGCTCCGGCGAGGCGGGCCCCAGGAAGACCTGCGCGAAGTACGGCATCACCGAGCGCGCCGTGACGCCAAGCCCGGCGCCGTCAGCGTCGACGGGGAGTTCGCGCCAGCCCAGGACGACCAGGCCTTCCTCGGCCGCGATCTCATCGATCTGGGTCTGCACCTTGGCTCGCTCGTCAGGCTCCGTGGACAGGAACGCCGTGCCGACCGCGTAAAGGCCGGCCGCTGGCAGGTCGAACGAGACGACGGCGCGCAGGAACGCGTCCGGGACCTGCAGCAAGATGCCGGCACCATCACCGGAGTCGGGCTCGCTGCCGGACGCTCCGCGGTGCTCAAGGTTGCGCAGCGCGTTGAGCCCGTCATCGACGATCCCGTGCGTAGCCTTGCCCGCGATGTCGACGACGAAGGCGACACCGCACGCGTCAGACTCGCGCGCCGGGTCATAAAGCCCCTGGGCGGGCGGCACAGTCGAGAACAAGGTCACAGCGGAGCCTTCCGAGCGGTCGTCACGGGATGATGCGGTCTGCTCCCCGGGACGACGCTGGCCCATCGCAGATCCCGGTGAACGCTACACGAAACACGACCCGGATCCGGGGCTGACAGCAGGTCTAGACCGCTCCACCGACCGCTTGGCCGACCAGGTGAGTGAGCAGCGCCGCCGCGGCGCCGAGCCCGAGTTGGCGAGAGCCACTGACGAGCCAGCCGCGCACCGTGAACCGGCTGACTAGCGCGCCGGCCCCGAACAGCGCGATCGCGGCGAGCAAGAGAGTCACGATGAGCGACGTAGCTCCCAGCAGATACGGCACGACCGGTACGAGCGCGCCGAGCGAGAACGCCACGAACGACGACCCGGCCGCAACCCAGGGCGACGGCAGGTCGTCGGGATCGACCCCGAGCTCCTCGCGAGCGTGGACCCGCCAGACCTGCTCCGGGTCAGCCGACAGCTCGCGGGCGACAGCTCGCGCGGTCTCCTCACTGACGCCACGGGAGCGGTAGATCGCCGCCAACTCCGCTTCCTCAGCCGCCGGGACCCGCAACAACTCGGCCTTCTCGATCTCGATCTCGGCCCGGGTCAGCTCGGTCTGCGAGGCGACGGAGACGTACTCCCCGATCGCCATAGAGAAGGCGCCGGCGGCGAGGCCGGCCAGTCCGGTCACGACAAGGGTGCTTGCGGTGGCGCCGCCGCCGGCGACACCGGCGATCAGCGCGGTGTTGCTGACCAGCCCGTCGGTGAGCCCAAAGACGGCCGGTCGCAGCCAGCCACCGGTGACGTCGCGGTGATCGTGGTGCTGCTCAGGAGGGACCCGTTCGAAGGTGGCGCTCACAACGTCGAGGCTACGTCGCTGTCCTGCTCTGCCGGCTCCGGGAACGAGGCCTGGACGACGGTCTCTCGGGGCTGCCCACGGCGGACGTAGAGGTAGACCGCCGCGCCCAGCATGATCGCGAACGCGACGTAGTCGTTGAGCCGAAGGCCGAAGAAGCGGTGGGCATCGTCGATGCGTAGCGCTTCGACCCAACTGCGACCGATCGCGTAGAGCCCCAGGTAGAGCGCGAAGGCTCGGCCGCGTCCGAGCTGCCACTTGCGGTCGGCCCAGATGACCACGCCGGCGACCCCGAGGTTCCAGAGCGCTTCGTACGCGAAGGTCGGGTGATATGCCACGGCGCCAGGCACGGCGTCGGGGTTAGTCGGATCGATCCGCAGCCCCCACGGCAACGTCGTCGGGCGCCCGAACAGCTCCTGATTGAAGTAGTTCCCGAGCCGCCCGATCGCCTGCGCCACTGCCACCCCGGGCGCGATCGCGTCGGCGAGCGCTCCCGCCCGGATCCCCTTGCGGCGGCAGTAAATAATCCCGGCGATCGTCCCGCCGAGCAGACCACCGGGAATCCCCAGGCCGCCCTTCCAGATGTAGAGCGCCGCGATCGGGTCGTCGAGGTAGGGCCCGGGCGAGGTGATGACGTGGTAGATCCGCGCACCGAGCAGACCAAAGGGGACAACCACCGCCGCGAGGTCAGCGACCGTGCCCTTGCGGCCACCGCGCGCCACCCAGCGCCGCTCGCCGATCACGACGGCTGCGACGACACCCAGGATGATGCAGAGCGCATAGGCCCGGAGCGGGAACGGCCCGAGATGCCACACACCTGTGGACGGGCTGGGTAGATAGGCGACGGGCACCTGCTGAGCCTAGGTCTGCCGCACGCCCGCCGCGAGGTCAGCGGTCAGAGCGCGTACGGCCTCCGGACCGCCGTCTCGCAACGCGGCTACAAGAGCGGCGCCGACAATGACGCCGTCGGCGTAGCCGGCGATTTCAGCCGCCTGCGCACCGGTGCTGACACCCAGGCCGACGCAGACCGGCAGGTCGGTCTGCGCGCGGGTGCGCCCGACCAGCTCCTGCGCCCGGTTGCCGACTGCGGATCGCGCGCCGGTGACCCCCATGGTCGAGGCGGCGTAGATGAACCCCCGGTTGGTGCG
>JBKJLP010000012.1:0-3035 GCA_046596735.1 Mycobacteriales bacterium
CCGAGGGAAGGGAGCGCCGTGACCCCCACGGAGGAGTTCGAGGCCTGGGCCACGGGCCGCTATGGCGTTCTGCTTCATGCCGCCTACCTGCTCACGGGCGACCGAGACACCGCGCAGGACCTCGTCCAAACGGCTCTCGCCAAGACCCAAGTCGCGTGGCGACGAGTGCACACCAGCCCCGACGCCTACGTCCGCCGAGCCATGGTCACCACCCACACCGACTGGTGGCGTCGGCAGCCGTGGCGTGAGCGCAGCACGGCGACGCTCACCGACCGGACCGCGCTCGGTGACGGCCACGGGCAGATCGATGACCGTGACGCCCTGCTGCGGGCTCTGCAGGACCTCCCGTCCCGGATGCGGACCATCGTTGTCCTGCGCTTCTACCTGCAGCTCACCGAGAAGGAGTGCGCCGACCTTCTGGGCTGCTCGCTCGGCACCGTGAAGAGCACCTCCTCGCGTGCCCTCCAAAGGCTGCGCGTCCACCCCATGTTCGCCTCGAAGGAGCACTGCTAATGGACCTCGAGACCGTCCTTTCCGATCCAGCGTTCGACCTGCCGGTCCCCCCGGACGCGCTTACGCGGGTGAGGCGTCAGGCCACCCGTGTCCGACGCCGCCGGCACTTCGCCCTGGCCGTGCCCGTTGTCGCGCTCGTCGCGCTCGTGGTCCCCCTTGTCGTGGGTACCGGTTCGGACCGCGTCGTGCTCTACGGGAGCCCATCCGCTACCCCGGAGCCGAGCCAGAGCCCCGAGCCGCTGCCGACCCGAGGCCCTGCCAGTGATCAGCTCCAGACGAACTGTGTCCTGTCCGACGGGGGTGCCTTGTCGGGATCGACCGATCTGATCGGGCCCACCGGAGATCCCATCGACAACTGCAGCCGCTTCTGGCGCTACGCCCGGCACGAGGAGCCACCGGCTCTCGTCGCCTACCAGAACAAGTACGGCAGCGTGTTCGTGCAGTCGAAGGCAGACCCGTTGCCGAGCGACGCCGTCACGCTGCCCGCGGGAGTCACCCAGTCGGCCGAGGCCATCGTCCTGACCGAGGCGCTGGGCGACCGCATCGAACTGGGTCCGGATCACTGCCTCACCCGGCAAGAAGCCGTGAACGCGGCCACCCGCGTCGTGGACCGCGTCGGCATCCCTGGATGGCCAATAAGCGTGGACGAGAGCCGCACCGATTCCAGAAAGCAGCAGTGCTGGGGCTTCGGAGCAGTACCGCGGCGTCACGACGTCCGCGTAGTGGCCGAGGACGGCGGCTTCGACTACCCCGCAGTCCTGGAGCAGATCGCCAAGCCCCTGCGTGCCTCCCTCACCGAGTGCTGGTCGCGTAACAGGGCCCTCTCCGAGGTGAAGTCAGCTGTCGCCCGCTCCAGCCTCAAGCAAGAGTTCAAAGACCTTGTCTACGTTCGACAGGTAGACGATCCAGGCAAGACATGCACCATCATCCGCATGGGCGGCGGCGGCGGGATCGAGTTCACCCTCCGCGGGCCGGCGTAACCGGAACGAGAGCTGCTCGGGTTTGCTGCCGGTACCGGACATCCGCATCCTCGTGATGCTCAAGACGCCCTTAGCAGCGTTGGTAGGCGTTCTCAGCGGTTGAGCAGTCCGCGCGCATCGAGAGCTTCCTCGGCGGCCTCACGCATCAGGCGGAAGGACCGTCGAGCCTTGGGGTTGCGACCCATGCCCGAAGCGTCGGCGCTCTGCTCTCGACCGGCTGCCCAGTCCCGCATCACCACGAGCCGTTCGTCGTCTGCACTCGCCATCTCCCGTCGGAAGTGATCCAGGGACTTCCAGAACATCGTGGCCATGATCCGAGGATAGGTCGGCTGCTGAGAGGTGAGATTCGGCGCTACTCTCCTGTCGGTCGTGCCCCCCGCGGGACCGCTCAGGGTTCCCCGGCCAGGCACGTAGGACGGCAAGGCGACGACCGGCAGGCGTCGGGCACCTGATAGAAGTGGCGGCCACCCGCCCCGACGGACGACCTAGCAATCGAAACAATTGGGCGGCATGCTGGAACGATGGCGAACCTAAGGCCACCAGGATGCGTCTGACGATTGTGATCAAAACGGTCCTGCTCATGCTGACGCTGACCCTGACGAGTTGTTCGGCGCATCACGCAGCGGCGCCAACCGCGCGCGAGATCTGTCATCGCCACTTCCCGGCTACGACGGTGGCCGTCGACTTACACGCTGCCGATGTGCGCTTCGTCGGCGGCCCGAGGCCGACCAAGGGGGTAATCAGCCCCTTCGACAGCGTTCCTGATCTAGCCCGTGTCGTGCGATGCCTAGTCCCCACATCGTCAGATTCTGCGGACGTGCAGGACGTCCTCGTGAGCAGCGACCAGTCCTTCCATCGATGGACGCAGTCTGGCAGCGCCGTCATGGTTCGGGAATTTTCTCCGCCTTCGTGAGAACCTCAATCCTCGCATCCTGCGCGCTCGGACGGCAGTTAGACAGGGGTTGCAATAAGGATGGATTGGTGTCGTTCGACACCGGCATATGGCAGGCATCGAACCACCAGAAGGTGCCGCTTCCAGCCGCGAGACGGGGAGCTGATAACCACGATGACGCGGCGTTACCAGCGGTCTCGAAGCGGCCTTAGATGGGCTGCCTAGTCTCGCAGGTATGCAGCGCCGCGCGTACCTTTCCCTCCTGTCGGAGTTGAAGGCTCAGCAAGAGCGCTCCTGGGTTGAAGACATCGATGCAGTCAACGCGCGGACCCTTCAGAGCTTGGCGGCAATCGGCGGACTTGGTCTGTACCTGTACGTCAGGGGTCAGACGTACGACTGGCTTGTAATCGTCCTTACGGGAGCCGCAGTGGCAACCCTGTACGTCTTTCTCGGACGACGCCTGGTCTTCATCGATGACGGCTACGTCCACGAGGTGACGTATCGCGGGCGGAAGAAGGTCAAGCTGAGCGTCGCAAGGCTGGAGCTGAGCCTCGTCATGTCGCAGGGGATCTCGCTGTACGGGCCACCAGACGGTTGCGTCACGCTAGGCATAGGCGACAACACCGCTGACTTCCGGCTTGCGCTCGGCC
>JBKJLP010000142.1:0-4590 GCA_046596735.1 Mycobacteriales bacterium
CGCGCGGCACGTTGCGGCAACAGGTGCCGGCTGTCCTCGGTCACGAGAGCGCAGGCACTGTGGAGGCGCTCGGTGAAGGTGTCACCAACGTCGCTGTCGGAGACCGTGTGGTCCTCATCTGGGCACCACCATGCCGTGATTGCTGGTATTGCAGCGTGGGCGAGGCGTGGCTGTGCGAGCGCTCCTCTGACGCAGCAGCAGCGCCCTATGCCAGAGCTGACGGCCAGGACGTCTACCCCGGGCTGTCGACGGGCGGCTTCGCCACGCACACCGTCGTGAGTGCGACGGCCCTGCTGCCCGTTCCGGAGGGCATCCCGCTTGAGCAAGCGGCCCTCGTCGGTTGCGCGGTTATGACCGGCATCGGTGCGGTCCTCGAGACGGCTCACGTCCGGCCCGGCCAGTCGGTGCTCATCACCGGGCTCGGAGGCGTGGGTCTTTCCGCCGTACAGGGTGCTCGGCTTGCCCAGGCCGGGCAGGTGATCGTGGTTGACAGGTCGGCTGAGAAACTCGAACTGGCAAGGGGACTCGGGGCCACGGAGGTCCTCGAGGCGGGAGGTGAGCTTGCAAAGCAGGTCCGTGGGCTGACGGACGGCCGGGGCGTCGACTACGCCTTCGACTGCGTCGGTGCTGCGGAGACGATCCGCGCCTCCTGGAGCGCGACCCGGCGAGGCGGCACCACGGTGGTCGTCGGGATCGGCGGCAAGGAGCAGCAGGTCAGCTTCTCAGCTCTGGAGCTCTTCCATTTCGCCCGCACGATCACTGGCTGCGTGTACGGCGGAGCTGACCCGGCCGTCCTGATGCCGCGGATCCTGGCGCATGCTGCCGCGGGCGAGGTCGACCTCGGCGCCTTGATCTCCGGCCGCATCGGGCTGGACGGCATCGACGGCGCCTTCGACGAAATGTCGCGCGGCGTCGGCGCCCGAGTCGTCGTCGTGCCTTAAGAGGAGCCCAGCTGGACCGTGTCGTCGCCCCACGGCTGAGTCAAAGTGAGATCCACTGCGTTGTGGCAGACACCGATGTGGGGATCGAGGCCCCGATGTACCACCACCCAGCACTCGTCACACCTTGCTGCGATGTCAGCAGGAAACTCGACGAGATCTTGTATGGAGTCAGAAGGACAAAGCCGTTCAGGTCGGTGATGCTTCCTGGTTGCGCTCCCGGGCAGCCCGGCAGGAATGCTGATTGAGGGACCGACCCGCGTGCATAGCAGAAACCAATGTCACCGCCGGCGGCCGCTTGGCCTCGAATGGTCAACAGCGAGAACATGATTCCGCGTTGCCCCACGTCTCTCGCGGCACCTCCGCTGAAGGCGGGGGTCGCCCCTGGCAGCTGATTGGGCAGTGAGGACGACAAGGCGTGTGCCACGCCGCGCGGGGTGAGCCGGACCTGGCCGCGTTGTGCTCCAGCGAGGGGCAGGACAGCTGTCACAGCTCCACCGGAACTGACGAGCCGAAGCTGGTAGAGACCAGCCGGGATGAGGATGGTCGCGGTCTTGGGTTCAGTGACGAACCCGTACGGAGTGATGATCGGTAGGGGACAGATTCCCCCTCGACAGTTTCCGGCGTCACCTCCAACGACAAGCACGCGTTGCGCCGCCGCGTCGCTCAAGACGACTGCGAACGCCTTCGCCGAGCTGCGCAACTCCACGCCGCCCTCTCCCGGAGCGGCAGCCCGAAAGTCCAGATGCGCATCATGGCGCAAACGAACCATCATGACGCCAGACGTTGCGCCAACGACCACGGTTCGCGACCCAAGCTCGGCCGCCGTCGGGTTCGCGGCCCACCCGGTGCCGGCCAGCCCCGGCTGTCCGAGGGCTGCAAACAGCAGGAGCAGCGAAAAGAGCGTCCTGGGGAGCTGACCGCGGCCAGCTCCCCAGAACAATCTCAGGGACCAGATACCGTCGTGCACGTGGTGCCACCAGTCGGTGGGGTGCCATTCACCCATTGCACCCTGGCTGTCATGCATGCCGTGATTCTACCGATTCCGACGTTGTTGGTGCCCCAGTTGCGGCGGTGGGCCCCGGGAGTGAGATGGACGCCGCGTTCGCGCTGCCACCAGCAGCCGAACTCGCATAGCAACCGCTGATGGTCACAGAAGCTGCAGGCCCGACTGCGACGGCTGAGCAAGCGACAACCACTTGAAGCCCACCACCTGTGGGGGTGCCGGTGTACTTGACGGTTTCGACGAAGGGAAGTGACGGAATGCTGCTCGTCATGTAGAGCCCGTTGCCGAGTCCCGTTTGAACCACATTGATACCGGCTGAAGCCGGCGCAGACGACCAGAGCAAGCCGGCCACGACTACACCAACCATGATTACCTTGCGACGCATTGCGTGTCCTGTCGTCGCAGCGCCCTCGTTGACGCCGTCTGACACTCACTGCAGGGATTGGGATCCGTCAATAGCTTTGCGAAGAGTGGCGTCGAATGTTTCGAAATTTGGCCACCTGGCCAGTCATTCCCTGGCCACCTGGCCAGTCTTTCGTTGGCCACATGGCCGGTTGGCGATGCATTCCCTCGTCCATGCACGAAGGCTTTGCGCCCTTGGCCAGGCCAGCCGATCGCAGATGCTGCCTCGTCGCTATCCCAGAGCGCATATCCAGTCCTGGCTGCGATGCACAGGCCCACGAGCGATCGTGGCGCCCTAAACCGTTTGCCAGCGCCGGTAGGACCAAGTCATGAAGACTGCTCTCATGACGACTGACCAGGTGCGTGACGTCGCGACCCTGCGCGATTTCCACGCCGTGCAATCGGCGGCCCTCCTGCACAACTACTTCGCACTGCCCGCCGACCCCTTCGACGAGCGCCTTCCGCTGCTGGATGGACAACCGCGCGCGGGTGAGCTCTGCCTGTTCTATGTCGGACGCGTGGACGGCATCGCCGTGTCGTGCCTCACCCTCACCTTGACGACCCTCGACAACCCAGAATTCGTGAACGCTGAGGTCAACGTGCATCCTGACCATCGGCGCCAGGGTCACGCGCGAGCAATGATCGAGTTCGTCATCCAGGAGACCCGTCGGCTGGGCCGGAGCCGGATCTTCTTCGAGGTCCCCCACAACCGCGACGGCTCAGATGGACCGGCCGTCAGCTTGATGGCGCAGATCGGTGCCCGCCCAGTCCTCGATGACGTTCGTCGCATTCTCGATCTTCGAGCCAACCCGGCTGGAGAGCCACAAGCCGTCCCCGTGGGCTATCGGGTGCAGCAGTGGCGCGACCAAGCGCCGGAGAACCTCGTGGAGAGCATGGCCTACCTGAATGGACGCATGGTTCTGGACGCGCCGATGGGAGAGATGGACTACGACCAAGAGAGCTGGGATGCCGGCCGTGTCCGGGCGAAGGAAGCCGCTGCGCGCGAGCGCGGTCGGTCGATGTTTGTCACCGTCGCGGTCCACGAGCAGTCCGGTGCCGTCGCCGGGCTCACCGAGATCGCGGTCAGCCTGGCCGAGCCGGAGGTCTCCTATCAGTGGGAGACGATCGTGGATCCCACGCATCGCGGCCATGGCCTCGGGCTGGTCGTGAAGACCTGGAACCACAGGTTGCTGGCGGAGCAGATGCCGTCGACTCGCTACGTCAACACGTGGAACGCCGACTCCAACACCTTCATGATCGCTGTCAACGAGCAGATGGGCTTCGAGGTGGTCGAGCGCTGGACTGAGTACCAGCTCGATCTCTAGGACTGCTGGGCGAACTGGGTGCGATAGAGCTCGGCGAACAGCCCGCCGGAGGCCAGCAGCTCATCGTGCGTGCCGCGCTCAACGACTCGGCCGTCCTCGATGACCAGGATCTGGTCGGCGTTGCGCACCGTCGACAGTCGGTGCGCAATGACGATCGACGTGCGGCCCTCGAGGGCCCGCGAGAGCGCCCGTTGCACCAGCGCCTCGGACTCGCTGTCGAGGTGAGCTGTCGCCTCGTCCAGCACGACGACTCTCGGGGCCTTGAGCAGCAGCCGGGCGATCGCCATGCGCTGCTTTTCGCCCCCGGAGAGCCGATAGCCACGGTCGCCTACGACGGTGTCGAGACCGTCCGGCAGGGATTGCACCAGGGCAGCGACCTGCGCGGAGTCCAGCGATGCCATCAGCTCTTCGTCGGTGGCTTCCGGCTTGGCATAGAGCAGATTGGCCCGGATCGAGTCGTGGAACATGTGCGCGTCCTGGGTGACGACGCCGACCGCTTCGCGCAGTGACTGCAGCGTGAGCTCCCGGACGTCGACGCCACCGATGCGAACGGCCCCCTCTTGCACGTCGTACATCCGGGTGACCAACTGGCTGATGGTGGTCTTGCCGGCCCCCGACGGCCCGACGAGGGCGATCAGGTCGCCGGGTTGCGCGTGGAACGTGATGCCGTGCAGCACCTGCTGTGGCTCGGTGTTGTCGAGCACGGCAACCGACTCCAGCGAGGCGAGCGAGACCTCGTCGGCGCGGGGGTAACGGAACTGCACGCCCTCGAAGCTCACCGACAGCGGGCCGTGCGAGACCTCCACCGCATCCGGCTTCTCGGACACCATCGGCTCAAGGTCAAGCACCTCGAAGACCCGCTCGAACGAAACGAGCGCCGTCATCACGTCCACGCGGACGTTGGACAGTGCCGTCAGCG
>JBKJLP010000189.1:0-2644 GCA_046596735.1 Mycobacteriales bacterium
CAACGCGGGCATGGTGCCGTTCAAGCCCTATTTCCTGGGGGAGCAGCCGGCGCCGTGGGCCCGGGCCACGAGCGTGCAAAAGTGCGTGCGCACCCTCGACATCGACGACGTCGGTAAGAAGACCCGCTATGGCTCCTTCTTCCAGATGGCGGGCAACTTCTCGTTCGGCGACTACTTCAAAGAAGAAGCGATCGGCTTCGCCTGGGAGCTCCTCACCAACAGCGACAGCGGCTTCGGCATAGACCCCGAGAAGCTCTGGGTCACCGTCTATCAGGACGACGACGAAGCCGTCGAGCTCTGGCAGCGGATCGCCGACCAGCCCCTGGAGCGCATCCAGCGCCTCGGCAAGGTCGACAACTACTGGTCGATGGGTGTCCCCGGCCCCTGTGGTCCGGACAGCGAGATCTTCTTCGACCGGGGCCCGGCCTACGGTGCCGAGGGCGGTCCGGCAGTCAACGCCGAGCGCTACATCGAGGTCTGGAACCTCGTTTTCATGCAGTACGAACGCGGCGCCGACGACGGCAGCGGCGACTACCCGATCCTGGGCGACCTGCCGCGCCCCAGCATCGACACCGGCATGGGCATGGAGCGCATGGCGTGTGTCTTGCAGGGCGTCGACAACCTCTACGAGATCGACACCAGCCGCCAGATCCTGGACCGGGCGATCGACCTCACCAAGGCCCGGTACGGCGCCGAGGTCGAGGCCGACGTCCATCTTCGGGTCGTCACCGACCACACCCGCAGCGCGGTCATGATGATCGGCGACGGCATCACCCCGGGAAACGAGGGGCGTGGCTATGTGCTGCGGCGACTGATGCGCCGTACCACGCGGTCGATGCGGTTGTTGGGTGCCCTGGACCCGACGATGGACCAGCTCGTTGATGCGGCGATCAGTGCGATGGGCCCGCAGTATCCCGAACTGGTCACCGATGCGGCGCGGATCAAGGCGGTCGCCAATGGCGAGGAAGCGAGCTTCCTCGAGACCATCGGCAAGGGGGCGGCGATCTTCGACTCCGCTGTCCCCAAAGCGAAGGCGGCGGGCGGTGTGCTCTCGGGCGGCGTGGCGTTCCAGCTGCACGACACCCATGGCTTCCCGATCGACCTGACTCTTGAGATGGCAGCCGAGCAGGGCCTGACCGTCGACGAGAAGGGCTTCCGGGCCCTGATGCAGGAGCAGCGCGAACGGGCCAAGCAGGACAGCCGGGTGAAGAAGACCGGCCACGTCGACGTGTCCGCCTACCGCGCGCTGCTCGACGCTGCGGGGGCGACGGAGTTCACCGGCTACACCGAGATCGTGAGCGAGTCGGTCGTCAAGGGGCTGCTCGTCGACGGGATCTCCGCAAACGCAGCAGGGGAGGGTTCACAGGTCGAGCTCGTCCTTGATCGCACCCCCTTCTATGCCGAGGCCGGCGGTCAGTTGGCCGACCAGGGGCGGGTCGTCCTGTCCAACGGCGCCGTCCTTGAGGTGGAAGATGTCCAGCGCTCCCTTCCCGATTTGGTGGTGCACAGAGCCCGCGTCGTCACCGGCGAGGTGACCGTTGGCATGGGCGCGCAGGCGCTGGTCGATGTCGAGCGCCGGCGAGCGGTGAGCCGCGCTCACACCGCAACTCACCTGGTTCACAAGGCGCTGCGCCAAGCCCTGGGAGAGCAGGCCACCCAGGCTGGCTCGTTCAACGCGCCCGGCCGCTTCCGCTTCGACTTCTCGAGCCCGGCTGCGGTGCCGGCCAGTGCGCTACTCGACGTGGAGCAGGAGATCAACGAGATCGCTCTGGCCGACCTGGAGGTGCGTGCGTTCGTCACCACCCAGGAGGAAGCCCGGCGCATCGGCGCGATGGCGCTGTTCGGCGAGAAGTACGGCGAGGCCGTCCGGGTCGTCGAGGTAGGCGACTACGCCCGCGAGCTGTGCGGTGGCACTCACGCTGCGCGCTCGGGGCAGCTCGGCATGGTCAAGCTGCTCGGCGAGTCCTCGATCGGTTCTGGTGTCCGTCGCGTCGAGGGTCTCGTCGGGCTGGACGCCTACAGCTTCTTGGCCAAGGAGCACGTGCTGCTGTCCCAGCTGAGCTCGACGTTCAAGGTGCCGGCGGAACAGGTGCCCGAGCGAGTACAGGCGACGCTCGACCGGCTCAAGCAGGTCGAGAAGGAGCTCGCGACGCTCAAGTCCGGCGCCGTCCTGCAGCAAGCCGGGCAGCTCGCCGCCGGCGCCAAAGACCTCAACGGACTCGCGTTCGTCGGCGTCGCGGCGCCCGACGGCACAGCGGGCGACCTGTTGCGTGGGCTGGCCTTGGACATCCGCGGTCGCCTCGGCGGGGCGGGGGCGGTCGTCGTGGCAGCGGGTGGTGACCGGGCCTCCCTTGTGGTCGCCGTCAACGACGCCGGCCGGCAACAAGGGCTGAGTGCGAGCGTGCTGCTCGGCGAGATCGCCCCGGCTGTCGACGGCAGGGGCGGGGGCAAGGACGACGTTGCCCAGGGTGGTGGTGCCAACCCGGCCGGGATCCCGCAGGCCCTCGAGCTGGCTGAGCAAGCAGTCGCCCGAGCCGCCGGCATCTGATGTCCGGCAAGGGCGTCATCGTGGCGGTGGACGTGGGCACGGTTCGGGTCGGCGTCGCCGCCAGCGATCCGCGGCGCATCCTGGCCAGCCCTGTGG